>QNER01000003.1 GCA_003646175.1 Candidatus Parabeggiatoa sp. nov. 1 | reverse complement strand
ATTCCCTGCTTAATCCAAATACTAGGCATATCCTAATATCCAAATGGGTAAGTTATGCTTTTACTGAGTAATACAGCAAGGGTAGCCTTTCATCCCTATAAATAACATAATTGTAATCCCTAACTTTTGGGATTCTTCCTATTGGCCTGAATTGCTTCAAGTTTCTAAGAAAACGTGTCGACACCAGTATGTAGTAACATGCCTTTCCCCCGCTTAGAAACTTAACACCACGTCTTGTTGTTCCATTAACTCGGCCATTTGTGCGTCATCTAGCACCTCAACAGGAACGAGCAAATCGTCTGTTGAAAGGCCACGTTCTTCCATCGTTTTCTTATCGACATAGAGTTTCTCAACGTCGTAACCTTCAAGGGCGCGGTAAGTTTTGGAAAAATCTTTCACGCCTATCCCCGAAGTTACCGAGGTTTGTTGATTTTTCTTCAGTTGATAAACGCCATCATCAATAAAGGCTAAACTCACATCTTGATCAAATGCAGCCCCAATCAGTACCACTTCCAGTGACTCTAACGCATAGATAGAACCGTAAGGGGCTTTGCGGTTCAAATACAAGAACTTTTTAACGATGCCTTCGTCTTCCATCGTGTCATCTCCGTTTTATTATGAATGTTAGTCTCCAAACACCACCAAACGTTCCGATTGTATGCCAGCCTCAATCAATTGGCCTAAACCAGAAATACGGAATCCCTCCGCGATGTTATTGGCATCTTTGCCATTACGCTTGGCTTCATTCTCATCTAACATACCACGCCGTTGCGCGGCCGCTATACACACAACTAACTCAAGGTTATGCGCTTTAGCTAATTCTGACCAGCGATTAACAATGTGACGATCATCTTGCGGCGGCACGGTTAAGCGCGACGCATTATTGACACCATCGTGATAGAAGAACACCCGAAAAATTTCATGGCCTTTTTTCAAGGCAGCCTGAGTAAATTGATAAGCAGAATCAGAGGCTTGATGTTGATACGGGCCTTCATTGACCAAAATGGCAAATTTCATGGTATGAATTTCCCCCTTTTTCTAAAAATGAAAAATGAAGAATGAAAAGTGAAATTAATTAATGTTATCACATTTCGCTTATCATTTTTCATTTCCAGGCTAAAGTTTTTTCCAAAAAAACTTTAGCCTGGAATTCATGAAGAATGAACAATTAAAAACGGATATGCGTAGAAGCATTCAAGCTGTGACGTGCGCCGCGCCAGTTGTCAATATGGAACTTGGTAAATGGCAGCTCGGTTAATTCAAAGAAACGAGGCCACCCAATCCGCTCTATCCAGTCTGACATACGTTCCCAATCTCTGGCATCTTCCTTGTAGGTGTGCAAAATCTTTTTCACAATGGTGGCAGGTTCCGTCCAACGGGGCGGATTATTGGGTATACCAGCCGCAACCAGTTTTTGGAATGTGGGCTTACCGCGCGCATTAGAGTGGTTGCCACCGACCCAAATGGCAAGCTTGGAATGTTCAGGGTCATTAATTTGCATCGGCGGACAAGGGGGATAACAAGCACCACAGCAAATACATTTCGTCTCATCCACTTCCAGCGAGGGTTTGCCATTCACCAGCGCGGGCCGGATAGCAGCCACCGGACACCGAGCCACAACGGACGGACGTTCACACACATTCGCCACCAAGTCATGGTTAATTTTAGGTGGCTTGGTGTGTTGAATATTAATCGCGATGTCGCCTTGCCCACCACAGTTGATTTGACAGCAAGAAGTCGTGATATGGACGCGGTTGGGCATATCTTCACGGATGAATTCTTCGTGCAATTCATCCATTAATGATTTTACCACCCCCGACGCATCAGTGCCCGGAATATCACAATGTAACCAACCCTGCGTGTGGGCAATCATAGTAACAGATGGCCCCGTACCACCCACCGGGAAACCCTCCGTCAACAAGTTATCAACCAGCGGTTGCACTTTGGCCTCATCAGCAACCATAAATTCAATGTTGCTGCGAATGGTAAAGCGAACATGACCATCTGCGTAGTTATCTGCAATATCACACAGTTTCCGAATGGTGTACACATCCATTTGCCGCTGAGTCCCAGCACGCACCGTCCAAATTTTATCACCGCTTTTCGCGGTGTGGCACAACACCCCGGGGCGCGGACGTTCATGGTACTTCCAAGCACCATAATTCTTAGTCATAACCGGGTGCATATATTGGAACGGATCCGGCACCCCACTTTCTATGGGCATCCGTGGTGGCATAACAACCTCCTATAAGATAGTCGAATATTATAATATAATAATGTAACAAACAAAACAATTTTCTATCGCGGTTTTTGCTTATTTCACCGATTTCGCGGATTACTATGCTTTTCAAGCGAAAGGGTTTTCCGAACGGTCTTTGGTCAAATATTATTAAAAAATCCAAGTTGTTTATGAAATATTCTGGCTATAGATGTTCAGAAAATTTTCTGGCGATAAATCCGGTAACACGCCAACAGATACACCCCGTTCATCCCCTTTCAAAAGGGGACTGACAAATAAATCCAGAAAAATTCTTGCTGTCAATTTTTCTATGAGGGTGTACTGGAGTTCTTCACTGCACTTTGCGATGCTTTGGATTTTATATATTCTAGTGCCTGAACGAAAACACATCTAATATTTTGATGTGTCATTTCGTTTGAGCGAGAGAACTTTTGGTTTTCAAGAATTCTCAATTTCTTCTGTCGTTGAAATGATACAATGGCAAGGGTTTTCCGTTCAGACACTATTTAACCGCAAGAAAAGTTTTGTTCACAGTGGCAAAAAACTTCAATGCCTGATGCCTATCTTCAAACTCGTGACATTGATCTCAAGATGCCCAAGATAAATCTTGGACCTCAACATGTTCAAGATAATAGACTTGTCCCTTAATAAGCTAAGTAGTTGATTTTATGACTTATTAATCTATAATGTTTTCAAGGGTTTACGTTTATTTCGGGACCAGTCTAATATTTTTATGACAAGTAGCTAACGCAGACTTTTTTTGTCTAAGACAGAAAAAGGGAGCCTTCTTTCCGTTTGGACAGATTATCTGGAATACTATATATTACTACAAGCTAATACAAAAAGGCATTGACTACCCCCTTTTATTTATACTGAACACCGTCAGAAACGGAACTTTTTTGTCATTTCGGCTATCGGTAAAATCTGTTACTGTCCAATAAGATTTCTCCGTTCATCTACTTCCAAAAGCGCAAAAAATTGTGCAGGTGTGCAGTATAAAAGGGGGACCCTTGCGGACTTAAGCCACGACCACCAAACATTATTCCGCTTTACTTAAAAGCTCAAGCCGCTTTACGATCAAACCACTTTTGGGCTTCTTCATCCCAAGTGTCCATTCTAACATAAGAGGATTGACGTGGCTCGGATACCATATTGGGATCAACCTCTAAGCCGATCCCTTCAAGGAAATTGACCAAACCGATACGTTCAATCATTTCCCCAGTGCGCTCATGCTCCAGCGCATTTTCAGCAAAGAAATCAATGGTGTTTTCAGCAATTTCCTTCAGCCGATCATAATCTTCAGGCAAATCCAACTTCATAAATGGTACAACCACTGTACCCATCAAATCACCAATCTTCAGAGTGCGCTTACCACCCATGAGAACCGTCACGCCTTTGTCATCACCCACAGATAAGGCGGTTGTCATCACGTTAATGCAGTGCATGCAACGCACGCAATTACGGTTATCAACGGCCAAAGTGTCGTCATCATTGAGCGACAAAGCATTGGTTGGGCAGCGAGTAACCACGTTGTCAATCACATACTTGCGCCCTTTTTGAGCGACAAAGGCCTTAACTTCTTCCTGATCGACTTTCATGTCATCGCGCCAAGTGCCAATCACCGCCATGTCGGCCCGTTCGATTGAGTTCATGCAATCGTTGGGGCAGCCGGATACCTTGAATTTAAACTTGTAAGGTCGTTTGTGTTTGTGATAATTCGCCACATTATCACCGAGTATTTTCTCAAAACTTTGGAAAACTTTTTTAAGTTTTAATGACTTATATAAATAATAGTCAATATAAAATCAATAACTTACCAAGTTTTATAAAGTTTTCAGTATATTACCCGCTCATACTTTCGTATGAGACCAGACTATATCTTCATCCGGTGAAATCTAAGTGACTTGGTTATCAGTATCCTTTGAAAACTATTTATCCTTGACAACTGACAACCTTATCTACGCAAACTTTTGCGTCAGATCTGTTGATTAGAATCGGATGCTGCCCGTTTCGGATTCGCTTAAATCCTACTTCCTTTCGGAATAGTCGTTGAACTGTCTTCATTGTATTTTTCAACATCTGCAAGCAATTGTTCCAAAGAATATAGAACACTTTCTTCCCTTGGTTCTATTTTATTCTTTACAGTATTTGTCAGCAAACTGGCTCCGAGTAATATTTCTATATACCTCGACGTACTCAGTCTTACAAACTTCACAATTCGCTTTATCCGTTTTTGTTTAAAACTGATAAAGCGAACACCAAACTGATTTCCTACTCGCAGGTGCCAATTGTTCAACATGTTCTGTTTTGATCATATTTGTACAATGAAGCTTAGCTGCTGATGGCCCAATCCATTGTCTTTTCAAACCGTCGCACTTGCCGTTACCGGCTATGCTGTAGTGCCAATGGCTCTAAGGGTTTTCCAGCAATTAGAGCAGTTTCTTACCTCAATATTACTACTGAGGACCCCTAAACATTAAGGGCCGGACGGTGCATATCGTCCAAGAAATTATTCACCAAGGTGCGGAGCACTTTCTGTTCATTAGCGCAAGATTGTTCGCAACGGGCCGCACCAACACAAGACATACCTGTACGCACTGCCGGCCCTGCACCACCCAAGTCAAAGCCGATATCATTGAATGCATTAAATGCATCTTGAATCTTTTCGCTTGTGGCACCTTGAAACATAATATCGCCGCTTTGACCATGAAAGGCGATCAACCCCGAACCATGCTCTTCCCAAATATCGCACAGTTGGCGCAGGATTTTGGTATCGTAATGCATACCCGCTGGCGGTTGGATACGCAAGGTATGGAATTCCTTCGATGCCGGATATTGTGCGGCCACCTCAGAAAAGCGAGGGATAATGCCACCGCCATAGCCAATGACACCTACCGTACCCCCTTTCCAGTAACCTTTGCGGGTTTTGTAGGAATGTTCCAATTGACCTAATAGATCAACCATCATGTCTTGATACGGTTTGCCCTCATCTTTGGCAAGGCGTTTAATTCCCGTGACAAAGCTAGGCCAAGGGCCGCCTTCCAATTTATCAAGCATTGGGGTATCGTGCATTTGTTAAACTAAGCCGACTATGTCGCCATAGCCGACTCGTCTTCAAAACCGTGCTTGAGACTTTTACCTCACACGGCTCCTCTTCTAAGCTTATTTCAACAATTAAAACGGTCTAATGTTTCCATTAGCTATCTGTCTCAAACATAAAATGACTTTATGCTTGGTATTTGTTTAAATTGATATGATTTATTTACACTTAAAAGTGTGTACGTCAGCATATCCTACCCATTACAGATAGGCTTTGGCTTTTTACACAATCCTGTCCACAATTGACGCAAGTTAATCAAACCCCGTTTCTATCTAGGCTTTTTCAGACCCTAGCTCTTATTGCGGATTACCCCGTTCCTAAATGAAGGTTTATATGTGTGACCTTAGATTCTATCTATGCCCCTGCTATTCTCTATAGACAGCGCACTTTTCTAAGGAAATCCGTGCCATAATAGCTTATTACTACATCTACCAACTATGTAATTCCCATGTTAAGAGGTTTTATTCCGATAGTTCTGTTTGCACATAATCATAGCCACTTGCTAGACATTATCACGGTTGTTGGTTGCCGTGTTGAATGCCATTATCCCGGCTTCACCAGAAAGTTGATTAGACTAACCAATGCGGGAAGTTTCTGCTTAGACGGCTGTACGTCTAGTGCTAACTTTCAAGCACACATCATTTAAGTTATCCTTAAGATTTCTCTTAAGTCCCCTGTTTATATGACTTTACGCCATTTTCGCAGTGAACGGGTCGCACGCTTACTCATGGATACAAGCTCCTTTGGTTTTTAAAAGTTTTTTTAGACAAGTTGTAGCGATTGAGCCAGAGGCATTGTATAAGCACGGTTAATGTTGGTGTTGTAGCGTAATGCCTGTTATGCTTATACTAAAGTGCTTCACAATATAGTTATTCAATGATGCTTAGTCAAGTCCTTTTTTGATTGACCAATAAAACTCGGCTTTTGAACAGTGCTTAGGGGGTCGGGCACCTCGGGCCGAGCGGGGTTTACAATCCAGCCCGCAATGGTTAAACTAAGCCTGAAAAGTCTCCAGTTCAGACTCGTCTTCAAAACGGTACGTGAGACTAATCCCGAATACCGCTCCTCTCTATATAGCGTCATTTTACTGACCTTGCGTTCCAATGCTCGAAGTAAACGGTTGCATGAGTTTGACCCCAATTGTTATCATCAGCTTGGGAAAGGCTAAAGCCTTTCTCCTTCCGGAATTTCCTTTTATAATTTAACATTGTTCACTATATACAGTGGATCGTTTAGCATATATCAACCATTACAGTTGACCATTAGCTTTTTATCCACTCCTCTACCAATACTAGCGCATCTCATGTCTGAGACCGTTTTGTTCTAAGCCTTCTCAGGCTCTAGTCCTTGCATTGGCTTACCACGTTTCATGTTACTGGCTTTATTTTGTACTTAGATGGTTGCTCTATGCCTGTGTGCTTTATTAGTTACTGAGTGTTTCTAATCAAATCCACTTCTTAACACACTTATAGGTATAACCGATATATCCCCTATTCTATGGTCAAGACATTTTATTCCGCAACTTCACTTGTCAGTTCATCAATATGCAATTAGCAAGACGGGTAAACATTTATATCTTTGCCTCTAGCCGCCGTTATTCCCTGCTTAATCCAAATGCAGGACATGCTCCTGCATCCAAATGGGTAAGTTATGCTTTCGTTAAGTAACATAACGGGAGTAGCCTTTCAACTTAATTGTAATTCCTGATACAGGAACCCCTCCTTTTAGCTTGATTTAATTCAAGTTCCTCGGAGAACGTGTCACACGATTAAGCCATAGCGTTCAAACAGAAACATTAATTCTTGGTTCGTTCCCCCGCCTCGGCTTTGAGGCCGAAAAAATAATAGACCAAGATGCATAATTCTTTTTATAGCCTAAAATGAAATTCATAACGAGTAACGGGAAAATCATTTCCTCAAACACTCTCCTAGCCCTTCTTGAGAGGTGAATAAAACTGCGGCAAGTCCTATCTTGAGAGGGGATGAACAGGGTGTGTTATTTCGTTGCCGATTCTAAGCAAACTTCATAAGCCTTCTTCGAGTCAGCGGTGCCTCATTTTGAGGTGGACAATAGTATACTATTTTAGTCAACTATTACCATCCCCGGTTCAACATTTTCTTACCAAAAATATTATGACCCCCGACTTTGGCTTTGCTGATAAACCCTTTTTCATTGGTGGATAAAACCACTAACTAAACTCGTGGCGCACTGATCCGACAGACTGATATACAAAGCTTAGTTGTATCCATTACAATTCCATATCAAATTAATACTTGCCATTCGCTTAATAATAAGCTAAAACATCTAAATACATTATCGAAGTAAATCATTTCAGTTATATTTTGGAGGCGGAACTGCATACTTGGATGGGAAGTTCAGCCTAGAAAATAGTGTTCTCTAGAATAACATTATTATTCATAAGGTACAAAAATGGCATTGACTTTAAATGCATCAGTTTATTAACGAGATAAAATAATAAACTTTTTATGATTTTATTGAGCGAATGAAGAGATAATATCAACAAGAATATGCCAAAAATTTAATATTTTGTTTATAAAAGGGACAAAGGTAGGGTGGATATCGTTGTATATATCCACCATAAGCACCGTGATTTAGTGGACACATTGTAGCAATATCCACCCTACGCTAAACCATTGAAATAATAAAGTATCCCGTCTTAGGTAACAATACCTTCGTCAAAAAAAGTTTATTAAGAATTACATAAGAATTATAGTTATTAGTCTAACTGATTGAAAATTAATAAAACCGGGATTTCTGTCAGTCAAAACGCTAAAAATATAAGTGCTTGAATTTGAAGGAAAAATTAAATAACTTTATTATATATGAGGGCGTGAAAGGAAAAAAGGGGTTTAGGGTGAATCAAGTTATTTGGTTTTTTATATTAAATAACATGGTATTCACGTAAAAGTCCTTTTCACCTTAAGCTCCCTTTTGCCTTTCACGCCCCCATATGCTTAATTTGGCGAAGATATTGCTTCCTTCGCAAAAAAGCTCACATTAATTCTAGTTATTAATATAACTGATTGAAAACGCTGCGAGCCATGGATTTTGATCCGTCTCTGGCAGCGAAAGCATTTTCTGAAGAAAATTCCAGCCTTTGTGGCGTCATGGGGGAACGATTCTATCCCGAGGAAGTGTAGTGGTACCGGACAGCCAGAGCCCAATTTAAAACGTTGCGCGGTTCGCTACGGTAAAATGTTTATTCCCGCTCATTTTACTAATCGAAGCCCCGTCGACACTAAGTTTAATGAAACCGATATTTATGTCAGTCAGAACACTAAAAAGATCATTTGAATTTTTGAGCAATTAAATAACCCTATTATATTTCTATTTTTATATACTCGATGTTCAAGTTTTTGACGTTCGGCAAGCTTAAAGCAATCAATTTTTGAGTGTTTATACATGCCACTCATTGATTTTTAAGGAAATGACTTTTTGAACACCCCAATAATATTTCTTTTGAAATAAAATATTTACAGAAAACTTGAACTATCGAGTAAATATAAACTAATGAAAGTGTAGATAAACCTGCGCTTTTGATATGCGTTGGCAACACCTAAGGGTGTGGCTACTTTACGGACGACAGTTCAATAAAATCAATGGGTTATAGCGCTTACCATTGGACGCACTAATCTGCACTCGAAATGTACATAACTATTAGAGTTTATACCGATTTAACGTAACCCATTGATTTAATTGAAATTAGCATTGACACAAGTGTCATAAAATCAAGACTTTTGATTAACTCGGTATAATGTCTATTAATTATTTTTTATAAGTAACCGTGTTTCGCCTCGTCTCTTCGTCTCCACACCCAACACATAAGAACGGCATTGTGCTGGCATGGTATTGTGGCTAGACAAGTTGCGCAATTAACGCGAGTATATTCCTTATACTGATAAGCTCAATAGTATAAGCTCAATAGTGGCATACTGACAATTACTATAACACACTTAACTTTAACATTGCATTCGACCGGCGCTACTTATAAAATGGCCAGAATTGGTGACTGATAATTGATAATTAATAATTGTTAGTTAATGCGAATTAAGGGTTGAGAAACTCATTTAAAATCAAACGGTTAAAAATGACTCTGTGGGGATACTTGTGGAGTCGTTTTCCTACACACTCTTTTGACTCTGTTCAACATTTAACTCTTAATTCGCATTGTTAAGGAATGGCGACTTCTTCTATTAACTGACTGACTAAGGCTTGGGTGTTTTGCTGCTTTGTCATTGCTGCGAGTCTATGGCGCAATTAACCTTTGTATATCTTCCGGCACAATGTAATCGCGTCCTTGCATTAATGCATAAGCTTGGGCGCAGTGGAGTATGGCTAATCCAGCGCGGGGGGATAAGCCGACCATAGAGTGCGGCGATTGCCGACTGAAGGCTAAAAGGGCCTGCAACATGGACTTGTGGTACTGCGTTTTGGATAGCTACAATATCCTTAATAGAAAGAGTGGGTTGTAAATCGGCAATCATTTCGCGACGATCTCGGCCTTTAAGTAAGGCGCGTTCCATTTGAGGGTTAGGATAGCCCAGTTCTAAGCGCATCATAAATCGATCAAGTTGTGATTCGGGCAATGGGAAGGTGCCGATTTGGTGTAAAGGGTTTTGGGTGGCCAGCACAAAAAAGGGCGCGGGTAGCCTGCGTGTTGCACCTTCCACCGTGACTTGATGTTCTGCCATCGCTTCAAGTAAAGCACTTTGGGTTTTTGGGGTAGCCCGGTTGATTTCATCGGCTAATACCATTTGCGCGAAAATAGGGCCTTGATGAAATTTAAATTCGCCCGCGGCTTTATCATAAACCGATACACCAATAATATCAGCCGGGAGTAAATCGCTGGTAAATTGAATTCGTTGAAAACTTAAGCCCAGTACGTGCGCTAAAACATGGGCAAGGGTAGTTTTGCCAACACCGGGCATGTCTTCAATTAAAACATGCCCGCGTGCCATCAGGCCAGTGAGAATTAAACGGATTTGTAATTCTTTACCAAGGATGACTTGACTCATTTGGGCAACAATATTGTCAAGCGTTTCTTTGATGTGGGGCATGAAAAAAATTTCCTAAAAGTAGGTTTGAGGCTAAAGTTTTTCTAGAAAAAATTTTGCTTCATAAGAGTAATGGGTAATAATTGTTGTCTCGCTCAACTCATTAACGTGAGTTCGGCTTTAAATATCAAATAGTTATAAAATTATTGAAGTTAATCAATTGATTGTATATATTCTCTTATTTATCAATAAGTTAAAAAAAACGTTCTCAAAATATCCCGTCCCATCGCAGCGACATAAGACCGGAAATCGGTGAAAAAACACCTGAAAAACACCTGAGTCATAATGTTAAAAAGTATTTATAATCAATGAATTATAGATAAGTTTATGATTAAAAAAGTTTGTTATAACTTATTGAAAAATAAAGTCGAACTCACGTTATTATGAACCAATGCCCGAAACTTACAAATCGCTTCAATTTCCAATTCTGGTTTCATTGATTATGAAAGAATAACTGATTTCGTAGCGATAGTTGGAGCGATGCGAAAAACTATCGCTACGAGTGTGACCACCATTTGATGTAACCGTTTTCGGAAAAAAACTCGTGAATTTGATTGATTAACCGTGAGACGGGCGCATCATAATAACTTAAGTCATTGTTTTTATTAATCATTAACGCATTCATCACACGATGCCGCCAATATGCCATTTATTGGTATTTCATTTTTGCTCCCATCAAAGATGGCCTTAACGAATCTTTAAACGTTTAATGGTAAATGTTCTTTAAATACATTGTATGATTTTGTTTACGCACACATCAAATCAAAACCACACCCAATCATAAGGCGCGTCATAATCACTTTCTTTAGTTGTTTTATTAATCTTTAACGTATTCATAACATGATGCAGCCAATATGCCATTTAAGTACCTAGGCAAAAATTGACAGGAATGTGATTTTTTATAAATCAATAAACAGTGTTCAAATACCCGATAACTTATGCCAAGGTACTTATTGGTATTTCATTTTTGCTCTCATCAAAGTGGCAATTGTAGTTTCCGAATTCTCGAACTTCATTAAGTAAATGTCCTTATCATCATCATGTTATTATTTGACGCACACATCAAATCAAGGCCACACCACACCAGTTTTTGAGCAGAAAACTATCGCTACGAACTGATAACTGAGGATGAATGTGTATTCTAAATTCTACCCGTCGTGAATATTCAACCTTTTCAAAACCATTCTCCCTAATTAAACGGCTGTTTGCAAAACCATTGGCTGTCAAAATGCTTTGCAACCAGTCTTTATAGGGCTTCACTGAGGGCAACCGCAAACAGTATTCTAGCACAGTGCGTGTGCGCGCTTGAGACAGTGCCATATTGTTAAAGTAAGCGTCATCTTGAGTAACACTACTTTGCCATTCCGAGGAAGTATGTCCTTCAATACTAAAGGCTTCTATAGCCAGTTCAGGTTTTTTTAACAGATTGACATAGCGTGGAAAAAAGTCAGTTAAGATAGATTGATAATGTTGATTGAGTGATGATGCCCCAACCTTAAAAAGACTCTCTGGATGGAAAAAGCGTACTGTCAGGGAAATACGATCAATTTCGGCTTGCCAGCGTGGCAAGTCATATTGAAATTCCTTTAGCAACGCTTGATAGATAGCATCGACAGTCATAAATGTCGTAGGCGTTGCCCCAGTGACTTTTTTAACACCGCTTTGGGGAATCGCTTCCATAACCGCAAGCGTGTTGGAGTGTTGTACCGTAGCTGCGACTGGGGATTGTATAGCCGTTTGAAGAATCGTTGTTTTCGTCATGTGAGTTTGTGTGGTCGTCATTACCTGCCCAGTGGTTTTATTTGGAGTAGGTGTTACCGTTGCGATAACCACTGTCTTCTTGCTTTCAGGGTTATTGATTTTTAAATCAAGCCGGTAGCCAATAGACACCAATAGCAAAACAAACAACAAACCGAGCAACAAAAAACCAACGAAGATATCAAAGCGTGAAAACAACAGAGCTTGATAATTTGACGGAAGCCCAAAAATGTGTTCCATTTCCATAAAAAGCAAATATCAGTTCTAGACTAAAGTTTATTGAGTACAAAAAACGTTAGCCTGGAAAACAGATTTTAGTCTGAGAATGGCAAAAAACCGTATTAAAAGTCAAACCGTTGCACGCAATTGCAAAACCGTTCACAGAAACGAAAACGGGTATCATAACGTATCTTATCATAAGATTTTGTTGTAAAGAAATTCTTGACAACTGCGCGTTTGGTAAAATTCCATCCATTCAAATCTCCATTATCGAACGAACCAAAGTACTCAATAACCGTTGTACTTGTTATCAATTAGCTCAAGTTGGGAACGAAAACGAGTGTCATAACGTATCTTATCAAAATCTGAATCCGTTTTTGCCATTTCAATGCATTCTGTATTTAAATAAATCGCCTGTTGTAGCGCAACGATTGCTAAATCAACCTGCGCCAATAAAGCATAACAACACGCTTTATTATAAAACGATGAAAATTGCGCACAATTGATTTCAATCACTTGGTCAAAATAAGTAATGGCTGGTTGGTAATGACCTAACTCCATAAATGCAAAAGCTTTATTTTGTAAAACTTCATAATCTTCAGGTGTATTAACTTCTAAATCATCAGGCTTAGTCATTGTTATTGCCGTTTGCGGTAACTCGGCATACTCAGCCGGCTTCGTCACTGTGGTTGTGGTTTGCAGTAACTCAGCAATTTCACTATCCTCTGGCGGTTCTTCTGCAGCCGTTGCTAATTGGTCAATGATTGTATCAATAGGCGGTACTTCAATAATGGGTATTTTTTCATCAGTTGGATTAATAGGCGGTGCTTGAGTCGATAGGGCTTTGCCGGGGTCGCTGATTTTACTTTGCAAATCGGTTATACGATTTTGCAACAGGTTAAATCCTTCTAATTGATTTTCCAAAGCTGCTTCGGCTAAATCCAGTTGCGTTTCCAGAAGTTGGATTTGTTGTCGTTGGCCTTGGGCCAAATCATTAAGATGGGTTTCAATCAGCGGCAAAACTTTACCTGTTTGTTGATCTAATGATTGGAAACCTTCTAAATGCTGTCCGGTGTCCTGAAGTTGTTGCTGTAAACTTTGTATGACCGGGACCAATTGTTGCATTGTTTGCGGAATGGCCTTAATATGCGTTACCATTTCTCCCAAAGCAACGCGAGAGTTATTGACATCATCAACAGAAGAAATGATTTGCTCATGATAATCGTGTTGCCACCTGTGAAGTGCGGCAACGGCTTGATTGATTTGCTGGAAATTTTCTCCAATCTGTTCACCAATGGTGTTAGTGAAATATTTCATCGGACTTTCAATGATTTGTACTAATGTTTGGTTGCTATCTTTAGCGGTTTTTTCGGTGCTAGCACGCCATTTTTGTAGTTGGGTCGCCAAAGAATTGTCGTTTTCCCCACAGAGGCTGTGATTGAGTTCTTCCAACAATCGCACTTGTTGAGCAAAACCGACTTGTTGTAATTTAAGGACTTTTTGTAAATATTGTTGCTGGGCGTTGGCTTTTTCACCATTTCCCACGAGAATCGCGTTTTGGTTAGCACTATGTTCACTGATTTCAGTCAGCACCCGATAAATATCGGTAGGTGTGATATTCGCTAAGACCATTGGTTTGGCCTTTTGCCGGTTGAAAAGCTTGACTAGTAGTGCCGAAAAGATACCAATGACCCCAGTGATAAAGGCCATGCCTAACCCATTGAATAATTCGGCAAGGCTGGTTTCAAGCTGTTGTTCATCAAAAACGCTAAGGCCGATAACGGTACCTAAAAAAATGCCTAATAAGCCGAAACTGGTCAATAAAGTTGGCGCGAACTTGGCAAAACGGCTACGGCGTTTGAAGATAGCAATCAAGAGTAAAAAAACGCAAAGAATAATAAATAGGTCTGTGAGAAGACTCGTGTAAGGATTTAACTTTTGTAACCCTGACACGATAATTGCTGTGAGAGAGAATTGTTCTGTGGTAAACATCAATTATCAGTTGGTGCGAGTCGGATTCAATTAGAAGGATTCAGTTCGCGCAAAGTTCGCGCAAGCAAACTATCGCTACGAAAGAAGGATTCAGTAATAAAACTTCCGAGGAAATAGGAAACCACAGTAGTCAATTGGATTAAAGTAACCCCCAAATAGGGACACCGGGTTTCAACCCCTTTAATTTGGCGTTTACCACAGTATTTCGTTGGTAAAGTTGATCGACTTTTGCCTAGAACCCTTTTCGCTAGGAGCTTTCTTATCAAAGTGGTGGTTATTTTTGGCTCGTTTGTGATATTGTGCCTGATGGGGAACGAATGGGAGTAGCTCATTGGATTTTCAAAAAAATTCTAAATTGGAATAATAAAGCCATTATTCATTTTGCCGTAGTCGAATTTCCTGATTTACCAATAAATTGCCCAGAAAATTCTTGGGAAAAACCTTATCACCTCGAAGGTTTTGCTCAGAACTTTTCACCGATAGCGACAACAGCAATTCTAATTTTGGAAATTGAATGAATTCAATGAGTTGAATAGTTGAGGTGCCGTGCCGACCGTTCCGCTTCAGTGTGGGCCCATGGTGAAAATCTGCCACGGTATATCGTTATCGATATGATGAATCCCAAAAATGCACCGTTTAACTCACCCCTTTTACCCGTCATTAACCTTGGAAAATAAATGAAATTATTTTCCAGATATTCAGTCAGTTACTCTATAATTAGAATTGCTGTAGCTACAATGGGTGATGGGCAAAATGGTAATGGGTAATAGGTAACACTCGACTCGCAAGTTTTTGGTAAATTGTTGATTTAAAAATAAATATTATTTTGGTGTCCAAAAACTAATTTCATTAAAAATAAATGAGTTGCATATCTGGACACCCAAAAATTGATTGCTTTAAGCCAAATAACATCAAAAACTTGAACATCGAGTAACGGGTATAGTTCCTGTCCTAAGTTTTATTCCTGACAATTGATTAATACCTTCGCCAATTATTGTATAAATAATCTGGTTATTCTCATAAATTCAAGCAATTTCAACGACTTATCGTTTTAAAGCTCAATTCGATGAAAATTTTAAGTTTCCGTTATTTTCAATGAGTTATCATAATAACCTTATTTAATACTCGACTTTTTGCGAAGGTATTATTGATAACTGATAATTGATAATTATATGTACCGTCCTGCTGTCGCAACGACGATCGTTATTAACCCCAACCACAAATTTGTGTTAATCGTTTGACGGATACGGGCTAGGTGTTGGCCGGCTTGTTTAAAATCCCGTTCTTGAACCGCTTGTTTTAGGTTCGGGAAAGGGATAAGGAAGATATATATATAAATAAGGGTCATCACGGCCGCTGTTGTTAACATAATATGAATGTACACGGCGGTTTTACCCATGCCCCCATAAAATCCAAAAATCAACCAGAAGCCGGTTGCCCATAACAACACTACAGCAGCCCACACCCAAGGGAAAAATAGGGTCAATACTTGCGACATCAAAGGCAAACGTAAAGGTGGCTCAAGCATACGGTTGGCTGCGGGACGTAAAACTAGGTGAGCAAAAAACATCCCACCGACCCAAACCACGGCGGATAGAATATGTAAAGTCATAGCAATTGCCTTTGGTAATGTGTCAAGCATCTTAGGTTTTTCAGGTCAATTATCAGTTGGAAAGAAGAAGGATTCAATTAGAAGAATTCAGTTTGCGACGTTGTTTTTAGCAAAAACTTTCGCGAAATAAATAAATCAGTTATGCTATGTTGCCCCAAAATTGCTTGGGAAATTATTTGTCAGTTTGTTTGCCTTGCGCTTTGCGGTTTGACTGCCGATTTTTTTTGGACAACGCTTTTGTTTGCACTTCTGGGTAGTCCCTACCAACCGATGCTGGTGAGTTTAAACTGCCCTTTATGCTTAATATTTTTATTGTTATTGTTGCAAGAAAACCAGAACCATTGAATACTGAACACGGTTCAGTTAGCTCAGCACCCACTAACAGGCGGGCCAACTCACGGATTTTTAGGGCCCGCATTGCTCTGTAGGGACTACCGGACTCCTGTATGAGTCACTTTATTTCCATGTTACCATTAAATATTATGCCTGCTCGCCCCAGCTATACTGTTGTTTTAGGGATGGGGAAAACCGGGTTAGCTTGTGTCAATTTTTTGGTCAAAAAGCAGGTACCAGTGCGCGTAATGGATAACCGCCCAGCCCCACCCGGTTTGGCAACCCTCCAGCGAACTTTGTCACAAATACCTTATACTATCGGCCATTTTGATGCGGCGCAATTGGCACAGGCGACCGAAATTATCATCAGTCCCGGCTTATCACGTCAAGAGCCAGCCCTTGCTTTGGCTTTAGCTCGATCGGTACCGATTATTAGTGAAATTGAACTGTTTGCCCGTTATCAGAATGCCCCAGTGGTTGCTATTACTGGCTCTAATGGTAAAAGCTCTGTGACAACGCTTTTGGGAGAAATGGCGAAACAAGCTGGTTGGCGGGTGCAAGTGGGGGGTAATTTAGGCACCCCCGCCCTTGAATTGTTATGCACCCCTGCCCCGGATATATATATCTTAGAACTCTCTAGTTTTCAACTAGAAAGCACTTATTCATTAAATCCATTGGCAGCGGTGGTATTGAATATCAGTCAGGATCATCAGGATCGCTATGCTGATATTTCTGAGTATATCACCGCTAAACAACGGATTTTTCAAGGTGATGGTGTGGTGGTCATTAATGCAGATGAACCATCCGTAGTGGCTATGTTGCCACCACACCGTAAATATCTCAGTTTTAGTTTGTATGATAATCGGGGGGATTTCCGATACTGTCAATATCGTGGCGAGTTGTACCTTGCCCGTGCTAAAAAAAACTCCCCTAATCCCTTTTTATTAAAAGAGGTAACTCAGGCCCAAATAAAGAAGCCCTTTATTTCATTTTTATCAAAGAAGATCAAAGCTTTTTCTTTTCGCGCAGGGAAAAACGTCCGGCCTCGCAAAGGTGAGGTAGATTTATTATTACCCACTAAATCCATGAAGTTGCAAGGGGTGATGATGCGAGCGAATGCTTTGGCAGCGTTAGCGTTAGGTGATGTGATAGGTTTGCCCACCCAAGCGATGTTGGAGGCGGTGCAGGCTTTTCGGGGTTTGCCACACCGTTGTGCTTGGATTGCTAACTCGCTCAGTATTGATTGGTTTAATGATTCTAAAGGCACCAATGTTGGAGCAACGATTGCGGCGATTGAAAGTTTGGAAAAACCCGGACAAATTATTCTTATTGCAGGCGGCGCCGCGAAAGGAATGCCGGATTTTACGCCTTTAGCTGTTGTTGTGGCACGGCATTGTCGGGCTTGTGTGCTGATTGGGCGGGATGCGCGGCTAATCGCGAATGTCTTGACGAATCTTGTACCGGTGTATTATGCACCGACTTTGGACGATGCGGTGAAGCAAGCAGCAGTATTAGGAAATCCCTTTGATGCGGTGCTGTTATCACCTGCGTGTGCGAGTTTTGATATGTTTAAGAATTATGAACACCGCGGGTGGGTATTTGAAGAGGCAGTTAAATTGGTAACGACGCCAATTCCTCATTGTCTGGCCACGGGTATTAGATAATTATTATATCTAACTAAGAACTTGATGTGGGAAAGAAAGATGGCGCGCCCGGAGAGATTCGAACTCCCGACCCCCTAGTTCGTAGCCAGGTACTCTATCCAACTGAGCTACGGGCGCGTTTTGATTGAAGGATGAAGATGAAAATAATAACGGAGAGAGGGATTCAAACCCTCTATGGGGTATTAGCCCACACTGATTTAGCAAAACAGCGCCTTACTTGGCCATCTCACCATAATTATTTTTTTGCTAAGTACAGATTTTATAGCACCAATACATGATAAAGCAAATTTGGCACGCCCTTTGATATTTGAACTCCTGACCGCCTGGTTTGTAGTTAGGTACTCTATCGCCCTTCGCTACGGGCGCGTTGTTTTGAGATTTGCAGTTTATCCTTTCTATTAAGGTTAAGGAAATACCTAGTCGTTTATTATATATATGGTGGCGGAGAGAGAGGGATTCGAACCCTCGATGGGGTATTAGCCCATACTCCCTTAGCAGGGGAGCGCCTTCAGCCACTCGGCCATCTCTCCTTAAAACGACGTTGAATTTGTGGCTTAACTAAAAACGAAATGTATGATATTTCATACTAAAAGAATTGTCAACAAAAATTTTCATTAAAGTTTTTTATAATGACTTACCATTCGCTTAATAATCAGCTAAAAAATTTAATTTATTTAATTATAGAGTTATATTTTGAAGGCGGGGCTGCACACTTCACAGGGAGGTTTATCTCAGAGAATTGGCATTCTCTAGAATAACCTTATTATTCATAAAGTACATAAGTTGCTTAAGTTAAAAAAGTTTATTTATCAAGGAGATAACAAATGAAATTTAGTAGGGAAAGTTTTTCGCGAAACTGTCAACTTTCGCGACGAATTGATTGATTTTATTGAGCGAATGAAGAGTAATGATGCTTAAAATATGTTAAATAGTGCTTGGACAAAAACGCCCTAGCAGACCTCCCAAAAAATAACCCACCGACACCTTGCTTCCCCTCTACAGCTATCCAAAAAAGTGCTAAAGCGCAATGCTTCGCAATGCTCCAATTCATTTTTTCTGAGGAGTCCAATCGTCGCGAAAGCTAAAATCGTCGCGAAAAACTTTCGCGACGATTTTAGCTTGGACATCCAAACTAGGGTAATAGGAATCCAAGTTTTAACTTGGATGTCCTTTTTTCCGTTTGGACTCCTGTCCAAGTTTTATAGAGACCTCCAATCTAAAGTTTGGACTGCTGACTCTGCCTGATAATACAATATTCCCCTATTATTATAGTTTATAGTTGATGTGATAACTGAACATTGATGTGATAATTGACAGTATTGATTTAACCAGATACTTCGATTATTTTGAAAACTCTATTAAAAAACAGTCAGTTATAATTTAGGATTTCCGGTATCAATCAAAAAGTGAGTCTCAACTTTGACGATGCCCTGTGATAATTGAAAACTCACACAGTTTCGGCCAAATTATGCAACAAGGTTTGTTGGGCCGAAATCGCCGGCTCATCGTTTTTAGGCGTGAGGTGGGTATAGTGGCCTTCGCTGTTGAGTACCCACGCTTGGGTATTGTCTTGTAAATAGAGTTTTAACCCTTGCTCTATCACACGTTGTTTGAGTGCCGGGTTTTCAATCGGATAACATTCTTCGACCCGCTTAAGCAGATTACGAACCATCCAGTCGGCACTGGCACAAAAAACTTCGGGGTGGCCGCGATTTAAAAAATAAAAACAGCGGGTGTGTTCCAAAAAGCGCCCGACGATGGATCGCACCTGGATATTTTCCGAAATGCCGGCAATCCCCGGTTTCAAGCAACACATCCCTCGCACAATCAGCTCAATTTTGACTCCTGCCGCGGAAGCTTTATATAAAGCGCGGATGACTTCATATTCAGTTAAAGCATTGATTTTGGCTATAATGTGTGCGGGTTTTCCTTGGCGTGCTGCCTCAGCTTCACGTTCAATCCGTTCTATCAAGCCTGCATGTAAAGTAAACGGTGATTGCAGCATTTTTTTCAATTTCGCGCCACGCCCAAGGCTAGTCAATTGCATAAACATCTTATGTACATCCTCACCGATATCCTTATCGCAAGTTAATAAGCCATAATCGGTGTAGATACGTGCCGTACGATCATGGTAATTACCGGTCCCTAAATGCACATAACGCTGAAGTTTCTTGCCTTCGCGGCGCACAATCATCATCATTTTGGCATGGGTTTTATAACCCACCACGCCATAAACCACATGGGCCCCGGCTTGTTGCAAGCGGTTGGCTAAATGAATATTGGCTTCCTCATCAAAACGGGCACGCAGTTCAACCACAACCGTGACTTCCTTATTAGAACGGGCCGCTTCGACCAAGGCATCGACCAAGACCGAATCGGGCCGAGTCCGATACAGCGTTTGTTTAATCGCTAAGACTTGTGGATCGGTTGCCGCTTTACGCACCAAGTCAATAACCGGGGTAAAAGATTGGAAAGGGTGGTGCAGTAACAAATCGCCTTCATGGATAGTCGTAAACAAATTACGCCTTAAATTGGTCGGGACACTGGGCGTAAAACTGGGATATTTTAAATCGGGGCGATCCACTAAATCAGGCAAGGGCAACAGGCGATTGAGGTTTACAGGCCCATTGACTTGATATAAATCTTGTTGATCCAGTTTAAAATGTTTTAATAAAAAGCCAATCACTTTATCTGGACAATTATCGGGTACTTCCAAACGCACACTATCGCCATAGCGGCGGCCGGGCAATTCGCCTTCTAAGGCACGCAGCAAGTCATCGATTTCTTCTTCATCTACAAATAAATCGCTATTACGAGTCACTCGAAACTGGTAACAGCCAGTCACAATCATACCGGGAAATAAGTCCCCAACATGGGCATGGAGGATAGAAGAAAGGAAAATAAAATCGTATGAGTGTTCAGATAATTCGGCTGGAAATTGAATGAGACGCGGCAATGAGCGTGGGGCCTGTACTACCGCCATACCACTATCGCGCCCGAATGCATCTTTACCCTCAAGGGAAACAATAAAATTTAGGCTTTTGTTAAGAATGGGAGGAAAAGGATGCGCGGGATCGAGGCCAATGGGACTTAAGATGGGCAATAGTTCATCATCAAAATAGTCACGCACCCATTTACTTTGTCCCTTACTCCACTGATCTCGCTTCAGAAAGCAAATGCCTTCTTGTTCCAACGCGGGCAAGATATTTTCACTCAGTAAACGGTATTGCTCATCAACAAACTTGTGGGCAGCCACACTGATCCGATTAAGTACCTCTTGTGGCGAAAGATTATCCAGCCCAGCTTGCACAGAACCATAAGCGACTTGTTGTTTTAAACCGGCAACCCGTAACTCAAAAAATTCATCCAAGTTAGTGCTTGCGATACATAAAAACCGTAAACGTTCCAGCAATGGCATCTGTTGATCTGTGGCTTGTGCCAAAACTCGACGATGAAATGCCAGTAGGCTCAACTCACGGTTGATATACAATTCTGGACGGGTGAGATCAATTTCTTTCGGTTCGCTAGGCGCATTGACTTCAACAGGCTTCGCGGTATCAGTTTTGCTTGAATTTTTTTTGGTACGTGTCGTGCTAGTATTAGGCATAATATAGTCACTTTTAGTCATTTTAACGTTCCCCAGACTTTTGTCTATAATTATCAACTATTAATTATCAACTATCAACTATAAAATAGGAAAAGATTGTGGTAGTGCCCCACAAAGTCGATCACAAATTCTCCAAAGTTATCCCACAAGACTTTTGAAATGTTTACCGCTACCCTTTGGGGCACTACCAGGCCATTTTGCCTAAAACCTAATCTTTGCCCGCCTTGAGAGCGATGCTGTCTTTTATGTCAAAGAACTTTGCCCCAGTTTTTCGCGAAAAACTGGGGCAAAGTTCCCATTACCTATTACCCATTCGATGCAAAAGTTTTTCAATGAAAACTGACTGAAGAGAGCTCATTACCGATTACTCTTTTTTTGATAATTGATAATTGATAATTAAAAAGTGTTTTTTCTGGCATCGATAGCTAGGGCGTGTCATCAATTAAAAATTTGACATTTTGTGTAAAATGTGCTCCCCCCAATTTAAAATTGAAAACCGAAAAAGCTAAAGGAAAAAAAAATGACAAAACGTTATGGATTAAGAGACGATCAATGGGAAAGAATAAAAGACATATTGCCAGGAAGAGAAGGTACAGTTGGAGCAACAGCAAAAGATAACCGGCTATTTGTAGAAGCTGTGCTTTATCGGTATAGAGCAGGAATTCCGTGGCGAAATTTACCACAATGGTTTGGGGACTTTAGAGTGATTCATACAAGATTTAGTCGCTGGTCAAAGAAAGGGATATGGGAGAAAGTCTTTAAGGTGTCTCGTTATGATGCAGATAACGAGTATGCCATGATAGATGCAACAATAGTGCGGGCGCACCAGCACAGTGCCGGTGCCAAGGATAGCAATGCCCAACAAGAAGATATTGGTCGTGGTGTAGGCTTCCTTCTTACGAAAATCCATGCTGTTGTTGATGCTTTAGGTAATCCTACCCAGTTTTTCCTGACACCAGGACCTGCTTCTGACCTTCAAGGAGCAGATGTCTTGTTACCTCAAATACAGGCAGATGCCGTACTGGCTGACAAAGCCTATGATGCTTTTGAGCGAGTTATCCTTCCTTTAACTCAACGCGGTATTGATGTGGTTATTCCTTCTAAAACTAATCGTTTAGAACCTCGCTGTTATGATAAAGCTTTGTATCAGGCTCGTCACTTAGTCGAGAATTTCTTTGCCAAACTCAAACAATTTCGTGCCATTGCTACTCGCTACGACAAGCGTTCTTTCAACTTCTTAGGCGGCATTTACTTAGCTGCTTCTGTTATCTTATTAGCTTAATTATAATAGCATAAAATAACTTTTTTGTCAATCCCTTTAATTGATGACACGCCCTATGTTTGGCGAATCAATTATCAACTATTAATTATATTGAACATCGTCATCCTTAAGTTTTTCTGTCAGGTCTTTAAGCTCACTGACAGTTGAGTTCAAGAAGATTATAAGCTTAAGAGAAATTACAAAAGCGCAAATTATGCAGGTGCGAAGTATATCAACTATAAAATATAAAAGGGTGTGACCTTGATTTGATGTGTGCGTAAAATAAATAACATAATGTATTTAAAAGATATTTTTAAAAAACACGTTTAAAAAGTCGTTTGCGGTATCGAAGAAGTCGATAAATGGCACTTCAATGACCCGTTTGGCATGGTTTATGAAGACGTTAATAATCAATAAAAACAATGAATTAATAGATTATGACGCGCCACAAGACCGCCATTTTTGGCCAAAAACGGTTACATCAAATGGAGGTAACACTCCTATAAAATACTCGATGTTCAAGTTTTTGATGTTCGGCAAGCTTAAAGTAATCAATTTTTGAGTGTTTATATATGCAACTCATTGATTTTATCGGTCATGACTTTTTGAACACCCAAATAATATTTATTTTTAAATCGTTTATTTATTTTTAAATCTTTTAAATCAAATATTTACAGAAAACTTGAACATCGATAAATAGGAAAATATTGTATTATCGTGGTTTTTTTTGCCTAAAACCCATCTTTATCCCCCTTTTGCCCATTACCTTTTTTGCCCATTACCCTTTTTTTTGATAATTGATAATTGAAAAGGTTAGTAAATATGCCTGTTAACAATCCCCGCCATTCCCGCTTTTTCTGGCGCTCTTCGGCTATGTTTGGCATTTTAGATTTTGAACGCCAGTTTAAAGAAGTCAACGCTGCTTGGGAAACAACCCTTGGATTATCTACGGGTCAATTGCTGGCTAAACATTTTTTTGATTTTATTCATTCAGATGATCTGCCTGAAACGCAATATTATTTTGATCAGTTAGATGATGGGATATCTTCTTTGTCGTTTTCCGCCCGGTTTCGTCATTACTCAGGGGCTTATCGTAATGTGTTATGGGAAATTAATGGAGCCGCTTCGGCTGACTATGCCTATTATTTGGTCGGAATGGATATCACTAAGCGTGAACAGCCGATGGTCGCTGATGAGATGGTTCATGTGTTGCAAGAAGGTGTGGTGTTGCAGTATGCCAATGGGACGATTGGGGCGTGTAACCCAAGTGCTCAGCGGATTTTGGGTTTATCTGTGGAACAAATGATGGGGTGGACTTTGATTGATCCTGATTGGCAGCTTATCCGTGAAGATGGTTCTCCGTTTCCGACGGAGGCCCATCCGGCGATTTGTACGTTGCGCACTGGGCAGTCTTATGCAGATGTTGTGATGGGCATCGTTAAGTCAGATGAATCGGTGATTTGGATTCGGGTGCATTCTTATCCGTTGTGGCGCGATGATGTAACAACGCCTTATGCAGTGGTTATTTCGTTTTCGGATATTACCCAGTATAAAGAAACCGCAGTTCCTTCGCTAAAAAGTTCCGCGCAACAACAAGGTCAAGTGGTGCCAGACAATAACTATGATTTGTGGGATTGGGATTTGACGACTAATGAATTGCATTTTTCCCACCGCTGGGAAAAGATGTTAGGGTTTGAAGCGCATGAATTATTGCCACATTTGGATTCATGGTATAAACGCATACATCCATCTGATTATAATCAAGTCAAAGCAGATATTCAAAATCATTTAAAAGGTTATACAAAGGTGTGTGAAAACACGCATCGTTTACAGCATAAAGATGGTAGTTATCGGTTGATTTTGAGCCGGGCGGTGATGATACCCGATTCAAATGGTCAGCCGCACCGTATGGTCGGAACGCATGTTGATATTACTGAGCCCCAGTCTATTGAAGATGAGGTAAATGAAATTGAGAATAAATATCGCCAAGTGATGGAGATTGAATCGGATGCGATTTGTCTAGTGAATGCAGAAACGTTGGATATTATTGATGTTAATAAGGCAGCGACCCTGATGTATGGTTATAGTCGCAGTCAGTTGTTGAAACTTCAACAAACGGCACTGTCAGCGCAACCAGATAAAACGGTGAAGTTGATTAAAAAGGGGATAAAATCGATTTCAACGCAGTATCATAAAAAACCGGATGGGACGGTTTTTCCAGTGGAGGTGATAACGACCCCCTTTTTATTTAAGGGTAAACAGGTCTTAATGGTCGCTGTGCGCGATATTTCGGAGCGGCAGAACATTGAAGCTGCGTTGTGGGAAAACGAGTCCAAGTATAGGCAGTTATTTGAAGCTACTTCTAATCCAACGGTGGTGTTTGATGCTAATACCCAGCAAATTTTTGATGTCAATCAGGCAGCGGTCGATTTATATGGGTATGGTAAAAATGAATGGTCACAGATGAAGACGGAAGATGTTTCGGCGGAACCAATGAAGCGGGGCGGTTTTGGTAATAGTAGACGGGTGATTCCGTTGCGTTGGCATAAGAAAAAGGATGGCACGATTTTTCCGGTGGAAATTTCTACTGGTAATACTTATTTATTTCAAGGGCGTTCTTTGGTGTGTGCGACGTTGCGTGATATGACGGAGCGTAAGGCGCATGAGGAGGCGTTGCGTCAGGAAAGGGATTTTGTGAAGTCTTTGATTGAAGCCTCGCCGGCGTTTTTTGTTGCGATCAATCCTGATGGTAAAACGCGAATGATGAATAAGGCGATGCTGCAAGCAACAACTTATTCGTTTGAGGAAATAGTCAATGCTGATTTTCTGGCTTTTTTTGTGCCTCAACAAGAGCACCCGTTAGTTTCTACGGAGTTTGAAAATCTGATTAAGTCTATGCGGCCATCGTTAATGGAATGCCATATTAAGAGTAAGTCAGGTCAATCTTTATTGGTGGAGTGGCATAGCCGTGCCGTAGTGAAGGCTGATGGGGCATTGGATTACTTTTTTGGGGTGGGTATTGATATGACTGAACGTAAAAAACGAGAAGGGCATTTACGTTTGTTTAAGTCTATCATTGAGTCGTCAGATGAAGCGATTGCGGTCAGGAATACGGAAAAGCAGTTAGTTTATATTAACCCTGCCTACGAAAGGTTGTTTGGGCGGAACTTCAAGGAAGTCAAACAGTTTAGTTTAAAGGAACATTATTCGCCCCATTCTTTGAAGATTTTTTTAGAAGAAGTCAAATCCGCTTTGAGAAGTGGAAATAGTTGGGAGGGTGAATTGGACGTTTACCATAAGGATGGTTCTGTGTTTCCTATTTGGCAACGAGTGGATGCAGTGCGTGATGCTAAGGGTAATATTTTGTTTAGTTTTGGTTTGATGCATGACATTAGTGAACGTCAGCGGATGTGGGAAACGTTGCGTAAACAGTGGCAGGAGTACCAAACGATTTTTAATACGCTGCCAGCAATGATTTGGTATCGGGATAAGGATAATCGTTTGTTACGCTTTAATCAATTGGCCGAAAAAACTTTTAAGAACAGTTCGATGGAAGTTGAAGAGTATACAGATTGTAAGGAAGTTATTCAATTGGGTCGCCCAAGGACCGGTGTTGTTCGTTCCGTTAAACTTAGGTCAGGAAGCCTTCATAAGCAAAATCAAAAAAGAAAGCGGGATTCAGGTTCGCCCCCGCCCCGGGGTGATGGTGAGATACGCTTATTGCAATTTGATAAAATTCCTTACCGAGATGCCATCGGCAATCTCACCGGTGTCATTGTATTTGCGATTGATATTACTAAGCATAGACAACCTTATGAGGAATCAATACCTGAACCGATACCTGAGCCACCAAAGTTGCCGGCATTTCGTGAAGATAAACCATTATTGGTTTCGGTGCTTGAGGCGGCGAGGTTGGGCGTTTGCTTGACGGATGATCGTGGCCGTTTTTTGACAGTGAATCAGGCTTATGCGGATTTGTATGGATATCGTCCGGAAGAATTGGTGGGGCAACCATTTACAATGGTGTTGGCACCCAATCTCCATGATAATGCAGTGCGTGAATATTATAGTCTTCTTATGACGCATGAGGCTCCAAAGTTTTTCAAAAGGCGAGGGGAGCAACACCGCAATGGTCAATTTTTCGATGTCCAAATCTTAGCTGGCAGTATTGTACTTGAGGATAAACGGCGGATGTTGGTAAGCGTCGTCAGCAAATTGATAGATAAAGGCTAATGGGTAATGGTTCGAGAGTAATGGTTCAGGTAAATGGGCAGCAATTCCCGCACGAGAGCGATATATTAAGAGTCCAAACTTGAGTTTGGGTTGTCAGCCATTACCCTGATAATAACTAATTGATTTCGTCGCGAAAGTTTTTCTAGCAAACGTTTGCGTGGAATTGATAATTTTGCCTAGAACCCATTACCCACCCATTACATTGGCTTGCGCTGGTATACGCATAGTAAAGGTACTCCCTTTTCCAAATTGACTTTTAACAGTAACCTCCCCCCCCATAATTTGACAAAATTGTTTGGTAATCGCGAGCCCCAAACCGCTACCACCGTATTGGCGCGTAGGTGAACCATCAACTTGTACAAATGCCTGAAAGACTTTTTGGATTTGTTCTTTAGTCATGCCAATACCTTGGTCAGTGACGCGGAAAAGTATCCAGTCAATACCTTCTATCGTTTCGCGAATCACTGTTAATGTAATTGTGCTTTGCTTGGAGAATTTATTGGCGTTACTGAGCAAATTCAATAAATTTTGCCGCACTTTGGTTAAATCGGCTGACATAGTACCTAGTGCCGGTTCACAGTGGACTTTCAAAATGTTGGACTGTTTTTCTAACAGCGGCGTAATGGTTGTTACCACATCCTGAATCATGGGTGCTATGTCATAAGTATCTATATATAAATCCATTTTGCTGGATTCAATTTTAGACATGTCAAACAAGTTATTGATTAAATCTAGCAAATGGTAACTGGCCCCATGAATTTTTTGTAAATCAGGCAGAAAAGATTCTTGATCGCTCACTTTTGCATCTTCTTGCAAAATTTCTGTATAACCAATAATTGCATTCATCGGTGTGCGGAGTTCACGGCTCATATTTGATAAAAATTGCGCCTTAGCCTGATTAGCCGCATGGCTCTGCACCTTGGCACGTTGGGCATCCAATTTGTATTTTTGGATTTCTACTCGGGTCTTTTGAATTTGCAAATGGGCTTTTTGTGCCTCCAGACGAGAATTTTTGGTATCGGCCTTGACTTTTTCTAAATCGCTATGGCACCGTTGAAGTTGTCGTGCTTGTTTGGCTTGGGTTAAACGTGATGCATACAAACGCTTGATACATTCGGTTCTCTCGTTATTTTGCTTTCGCACTTGAGCGGCTATTTGCGTGATAGCTTCAGCTAAATTGCGTAGTTCAACAACATTTCCTAAACCCATTTGTATGGGGGAGTCCGGGTGTTTGATGACTCTTTGAGTCATTTTGAGTAACTTTGATAGAGGCCAAATCAACATTTTAAACAATACCAATGTCATAAGACTTAATAACAATAACACCACGGCTGCCCAAGCAATAAAGTCGGATATGTCAAACGGTTCAGCTTTGTTTAATTCTGAGGTTCGTTGATAACTGACTAACGTCCACGGCACGGTTTGTAGTTGTTTGGAAGATAAGGTATATAGATGTCCATTGTTGTTTGGAACGGTCATGTATGGAATGTTTTGGGTGAGAATATCTTTCCAAAAGGGTTGTTCAAGGTCATTTTGGTATAACTTGACGGATTGACGTTCCGTGGCATGAACAAAGGCCAGCTTTGGGCTATCCTCTTTTCCTATTTTGCTTAACAAGAGGCCTTTTTTATAGTCCGCAAGGAACATCCCGCCGCTTAAACCAAAAGTTTGCTTTTCAATGTCTTCAAAAAAGGTGTCTACCAATATGCTGACACCCACGACACCTTGAAAGGTTTTATGTTTATAGAGCCCTTGACTGATGCTGAACATAGACGTGTTGGTGTAGGTAGCATCAAAGTAAATCGGCGTTATTTTTATATCTTGACTGTGCTTGCATTGGTAATACCAAGAATTTCTAGGGTCATGAGCGTAACTCGGCTCTTTCCTAGATTTCTGTAGCATATATTGTGGTTTGTTATATCTTACCGTGTCGCGCTCGGCGATGTTTTTATGTACCAGTAATAATTTACCACGTTCATTAAAGTATTGCTGTGCGGTTTTCGGTTCGAGGGCCATATAACTACTGTAGTGATTGTTTTCAAACTGTAGATTTTCTGCCATCAGGTGTTGAATAAACGCCTGTTTTTCATTCAAAGTCCCTTTTGTGTCTAAAATAGACATATACCCTTTGAGACGATGGACATTTTGTATGGCCAATTCAATTTCCTTATCCTTCAAAGTGGCTAACGTTGCGACAGTCTGTTGCAATTGTAAATAAGTCAATTTGGTTTGTAACTGATTATGTTCATTAATAAACACAGTGATGGAAAGTATCAGTGTTAGGGCAATAACTCCGACTCCAAATAATAAAATAACTTTTAAATTCAATAGTTTATAATTCATGTTTGGTATCCTTCATGCATCCCCAAAATAGATAAATGGCTGCTGTCACAAATACGCATTGTTATTTCGATTTAAGGGAGAAATCTTTAACCCGAATATTTCACCGAGGTAAATTTTATCTAATAGGTTGATTTATAAGACTATATGATAAACAACCTTTAGGAAAATAAGTTATGAATCGATGGCTTTAATAATCATAGCCTTACATAAGATTTGGGGAGTTTATGAAAAATCCGGGTTAAAAAAGGACTAAAGATTTCGTGAGCTTTGATATTCATTACAGAAAAACTTAAGGATGACAGTATTTAGTAAGTATAACTGATTTCCAGGCTAAAGTTTTTTGTGCACAAAAAACTTTAGCCTGGAACGGATTTCCACGCGCGTGGAATTGGTAAGTTGAACTCAAGTTATTTGTTATTCTTGAATAAAGGAATATCCAATTTTGAGCGGCAGCTATAAGATTTTAATAATAGTTGTAAAAAATCGCCGGTTTCAATTGACAATGCCTGACAAGGAAATTTGGAACTGCCTATTTTTAACATAATTCATTGTTTTTAAATCATTCTTAAATTTTTATGATTGATTTGCGGCTGAAAATTCGCTATTCGCGGCTTTCAATTATCAATTCAATACTTGAAATGGTGATTCACCCTTTGAGTTTGAACCGACTTTCGTTCTGGCTATTCGCCTTATGCGAACGAAGGATTTATAAATAAATAAGTACTTTGGCATAAATTATCGGGTATTTGAACACTATCAAGTGATTGATTTATAAAAAATAACATTGTGGTCAATTTTTGCCTAGGTACGATCTATTGAGCTTTCCAAAATCTACATAATAGATTTATTTAATAGTGAAAATGCTCGCCTAATCTGTCAAAAAATGAATCGATTCACAGATGGCTTTAAAAAAAACGGATGATGTTTGTGAACTATCAGGTTGATTTGGCGGGGGCATTTTCATGAAACACTCACTAACAGAAAAATGATCTATTATCAGTAAGTTACATTTATTTTAGAAAGTTCAATACTAATAGTTTTCCAGTTCAGGCAAGTCATCGATAAATCTGGCTGACTCTGGCTAAAATATTTGGGATATATGGAATACTATAGCTTACATTCATCACGCCTTTGCAAAATTTTGATATACACTTTAGGGTGCTTCGTTCCCCTTCGTTCCCCAGATAAAAACGTGATATATAGTGTTTCTAAATGTTCAAAAATAAAATCTTGGAAAAGCGTTTAAATTTGTGGGAGCAAATTTACAAATCATTTAGGATGTCTATACACACTTCAGGGCACTTTGTTCCCCATATAAAGCTGTTTTTATAAAAACGGAGAGAAAAAAGCTCACAATGATCGTGGTAAGTATACCTCAAACCCACTACCTCAAACCCACTACTTATTACCTATTACCTATTACCTATTACTTCGATACAATTGTTAATGATTTTTTAGAGATAACGCCAAGGGTGTCACTTTTCGGTTAGGCCCTCGTCAAAGTCCGATATAAGTTATTGATTTAATGACGATATACGGAAATTTGAAAACGCTATTAAAAAACCGTCTGTTATAATTTAGGGTTTCCGGTATCGTCTCTTCCTTTCAAAAAAAATTAAAATCATCAAAAAGTGAGTCTCAACTTTTACGAGGCTCTGTTTTTCGGTAATCCCTACAAACCAATGGAGGTGTTGATTTTTGAGCAGGCAAACGTTTGATAAGATTGAGACTATAAAAGGCATTGCCAACAGCCACCTATCTCGGTAGTCTATTTTCGATAACTTATTGATTTTTAAAACCTCCACTCGATACGGCCATTTATTGTGACTCCTTTTAACATATTTGCTAATAGCGAATAACCAATCGCTTTTATCATAGTGGCAAATAAAAATATAAAAAGTGTTAGAGTGTATGCAAAAAGTGTTCCGATCATTATTGGTTTTTACATCATTTATTCGCTATTTGCTATTCATTATTACAGAATAAATGAAGTCTGATAAATTATATTGACAACTGGTTATAGAATAAAACCTCACAAATCACATTTTCAGATCATTAAGGAGATCATTTAAAAAATGACTAGGACTGCGGAGGGACTCTCTCCTCTTATCGGATTGGAATTAGTAGGGCGTGGGCTTAATTTAAGGCCTCATCAAGCTTACGAAATAAAATAAATTATTTTTAAGCGGAAGCAGTCTAACCGAACTCTTTTTAAACGGATTGGGTGCCGAACTTATCATTCCCTCGAAACTGGGCAAACCTATTGGGTTCCTGAGGGGTATGAGGTAAATGAAAGCCCGCCCATGCCGGCAAACCAAGCCACGAATCAAATTATCATTGAAGAATCATGGGAACACTTTGATAAACGTTTTAACGTAGATACTAACGTTGCAGCCAGCACTGATGTTTTCAGTGTTGATGTTCAAGCAGGTCAAACCAGTCAATTGCGTTCGTCAGCCGAAAGTTTTTACGCGGTGAGAACTTCTTTTCTTCCTTTTTGGACGCTTTATATTCCTAATGTGGTTGAATTCGTACCTAAAGAGAAATTCAACCTTGATTTCCCAACGCCATTTCAACATAAGTATCGGGAAGAATATGAGAAATTCTTTGAACGGTACGGCACTCATTATATTAGAAGGGCATGGGTTGGTGGAAAGGCTATGCTGACTTTTACTATTGCCAAGTTTGCTCAGATGAGCAAGGCAGAAATCAGAAGAGGTATTAGTGCTAGCACTATGATTGTCAGCGGCAGTCAATAAACGACTCAGCAAAAGAGTAAGGAAAAATTACCGAAGAATTCTGAATGCACGGTGTTAGGGCAAGGTGGCGAGCAATCTAAGCTAGGGGCACTGAGTTCACTTGATGAAGCCAGTTACAATGAGTGGTTGGCAACGGTTAGGGAAAATCCTAAAGTGATAGAGGTAGAAGCCGTTGGTATTTGGACTCTCCTTTGTAATAAGAAGAAAGCACAAACCCTTTTGGAAGCTTACAAAGCAGCTACCACTTTTACGCCAATATCGTCGGTACTCAGTTACGATGGGAAAGTCTATTTTCTAAGAGAAGACAGATACTTATGCTACGATATCAAAGAGAGCCAAACATCGAAGCCCAAACCAATTGGTGACATTTTGCCTTGTTAAAAATGGTAGTATTTGAGAGGGTTGATTCGGCATTCAAAGGGAGTGGGATGAATTCATTGACTGGGGAAGATTTTCGCGACTCGCTTTTTTTCTTCAAAAACAACAAGTATATTCGCTTGGATATCGACACTGGGGAGATTGATAAGGGCTATCCAAAACTGATTTCAAAAGGGTGGGATGGTGTGACTTTTGAACGGATTGATGCGGCTTTGGTTTGGAGTAACACGGTTTATTTTTTTAAGGGCAACAAGTATATTCGCTACACGTTAGGCGCGGAAAAGCCTGTTAATTCTTGTTATCCGCAGTTGATTAGCGAAAGGTGGGCTGGTGTAACTTTCGAGAGGATTGATGCGGCAATTACCTTGGAGCATGGAAAGGCTGATTTTTTAAAGGGGATGAACATATCCGCTATGACATGGTAGAGTATCGTGCTTCACCAGGGTATCCAAAATTTATTGTTGGTAGCTATATAGAAGATTGGAAAATATTTGACTAACTCCCATTCTGTTATCAATTCCACGCAAAAGTTTTTCTAGAAAAATTTTTGCATCGAAATCACAACAAAATCTGTTTGACTCTAGGAAAGAACTTGTACTTGTTATCAGTTTTAAGTTTTAAGTTATCAATTTTAGATTTTATTTTCAAATGAGTAGCTGAAACTAAAGCCATTGCTGATTTTTGATGGACAAGAGAAATCAAGTCGTTTCCAAAAAACAATTTGGTTTCTCAAAGCCTATTTTCTAGTTATCACGGATTTGGGGGAGTAACTGTTTGAGTCTATACGGATGCTTTCGAAGTTCAGGCGTTTTTAGGCTCAAAAAATAGGGTGTCAAAACTCACGCAATCCTCTGAAATTATAATCAGTCTATTTTTTTGGAAGTGTTTTTCTGAAGGTGTATCTACTAACCAAGCCCTAACTAACACCAGAAGTTCGGGGGAATTTATTAATTAGACATTCATAAGGATAAAGTATTCTATGGCACTGATAGAAACTAAAATACGTGAAGCTGATAACATTGTCAATAAATATATGATCAGTTCAATGGGGGTGGGTTTGTTGCCTATTCCGCTAGCCGATCTGATTATTCTGTCAAGCCTTAAACTTAAAATGCTGCACCGTCTTGCCAATTTGTATGGTATTGCGTTTTCCAAGCATCTGAGTAAGTCGTTGATAGCATCGTTGTTGGGTGGCGGGGCTTCTTTGTCGTTTTCCTACGGTTTAGTGAGTTTGACAAAAAGCGTACCTTTATACGGACAACTGACGGGTATGATTAGTATATCCATTTTTGGGGGTGCTTCCACTTATGCTATCGGAAAGGTGTTTACCCAGCACTTTGAATCAGGTGGCACCTTTTTGACTTTTGAGCCACAAAAAGTGGCTGACTATTATGCTGAGCAATTTGAAAAGGGAATAGAGAAAGTTAAGAAAAGCAGTGTTGGGATAAAACCTTAGTTTCTTAAAAATATCAAAAAACATCAACAACTGATAATTGATAACTGATAATAAGTACAACAGTTGATTCGAGTCAAACCGATTTTTTGTGAATCCTTCTAATTGATAACACTCGATGAGCAAGTCAGACCCTAAAATTCCTAAAGAATTCATTCCATCCAGCCTAGGATGTTAAATACTGTTGCCAAACATTCAAGTCTTTTTTCACCCTCAGGATTTTGGTTCAAAAGAAAACGTATTGGGTGACACCCAAAAAATCATATGGAATAAAAACAGGGTGAAAAAAGACTGGGTAAAATCTACCCAATTTAACGCTAAAGCGTCCAGCCCCTTCCAAAAAACGATGAATGAATACCCCACCAAGCTAAAATTTGACAAAAAGGGACGAACAGTAAACTATTTTAACAGATAAATTATATAATATATAAGGTTAAATGCCATTCAAATGATTTTGGTTCTGGTATTTTACCACTTGTCATGTAGGTGTTTGCGTTAAAAGCAAACTGTCTAAGTTTTTAGAAAATATTTTTCTATCTCGCCTTCTTTCTAACAGCTTAAAAAATTAACGAACAGTGAGTTATGTTGAATTTTTACAACAAATTTAGCGTTGAAACTACTTTTAGTCAGATGACTCACCTATTTATAACCACCTTCATAAATTGAACTTTTTTTTTGGATTTGTCTAGCCTAAAAATTTGAATATTTTTGATAAATTCAAATTTAACCCTGTATCAATCTGTGTCAATCTGTGCCCTGAAGTGTGTATACCAAAAAGAGTCATAAAGTTTAACTCTGGGGAACGAAGTGCCCTGAAGTGTGTAGTGTATACCAAAAAGAGTTATAAAGTCACCTCACACGGGTTTGATCTGAAGATAGGTAGGTATTTATTGTCATCGCTTTTGCCGTTCAATGTCTATAGGTAGCAACTTGGGTTAGAGTTAGAATGGTTTTGAGACTTGATAATTTAGTCATTTATGATATTAGCATTTATTAACTAGAACATCGAGTATTGATAAATGTCTTCCTCAAAACTCGTCACAATCAGTATAAAATCCTTGTCGTTCTTTTCTGACAAAGCTTCAAAACCCTATCTCTCTGCCATCCTTTTAAACATCTTAATCAGCCAATAGTGACTCATAAGCGAGTCCAAAGTGTTTAAGGCTTTTTCTAACTCAACTTCAAAATCTTGGTTTTGAATATCAACAATCAGTTTATAAACGAGTTCAAAGGCGAGTCTATCTTCTTTGTCCATGTAGATAAACTGACCATTATGGGCCTTATTCAGTTTTTCTATCTCCATCTGGCCCACTTTGCCAGTTATCAAAGTTTCTCTTTCATCTCTAAACAAAGTGAACTGGATATCTTCATAATTGGCAACCAGTTCATTCAAATTCTTGATTCTGGACGGAAAAACCATATCACTGACTTGCAAAAAACCGATGACAAAAGACTGCATGGGGGTTTTTATTAACAAATGTTCTGGCAGCTTCTTTTTGCCAAGTTTTAAACGCTCAACCCCAATATTGCCAAGCAGCGTATTAAAAGCTTCGGTAACGGTTAACAATTTACCAATATCGTCACTATCACTGATGATGACGATTTTATCGTATTCTTCCTCCAGTAAGGCTTTTTCTCTTTCGAGATACTCTATAATAAGACTGCTCGCTGAGGATGTGGTTTCCCCCGATGAACTTTGAACCAGCGGCTGCCTCGTTTGCAGCGTTGTATAGGTGGATTGCTGCCCAGATTCCTTCACTCCCAGCGTCATGGGTTTAATCACCGCCGACTCAACCAGCGTTCTCAAAGCGGCTATTTCAACCATAATCGTGTTGAGTGTTCGTTTAATATCCTCCTCAAAGCTTGATTCCTTGGCTTGCTCTTTGAAAACTTTGGGTTCTTCTGGCACTTCTTTTTCGACAGGTTTATCTTCTTGACGAGGGGTACCTGGTAAAGGAATCGCTTGCGCTCGGAATTTATAATAATGTGAGGCCCGATTTAACACTTCTCGAATGGAGGCTTGACTTAAAATATCTCCCAAATCTTCTGGAGTAAACAACTGCGCTATATCAACCCCATGCCCTTGTGCTTTTAAAGCCAACAACCTTTGCAGTTTTTCTTCAGAAGGTTTGTGTAAAACAATTTGACATTGAGAAATTCGACCTATAACAGAGCCATCAAAGAAGGCTTTAAAATAGTTCCATCGGTCCGGAAACAAATTGAGAATGATTAAGCTATTTTGCACATAAGTAAATAGCTCTTTAACCGCATTGCCAAAGCTGTGGAGCAGTTCTTGATTGTATTCGAGTCCTAACCCCTCTAGTTGATCAAAGATGATAATCAATGGCTCATCCATAACGGACAGCTTACCAAAGACTTTCATCGCGTCTAATGAAAACGCTTCCTTATTTCCATCTTCTTTCCAATTCATCAGGCCGACGCTTTCCAACTCAGCAGGTTCCAATTCACTTGCCGACAGCCATTTTCCCACTAACCTTTTTTTGTTGGGATCTGAATAGCTACAGAATTTGACGATGCCTTTTAAAATCGCGGTTGAATAACCCGCATCGCCTTGATTTTTTTTCCACCAGCCATCCAGAATAATTTCGATACGTTGCCAATACTCACGTTTAATACGCGCACCTTCCCGCCCCAATTCTTTATAGATATTGAGCGGATCCTTTGACAGAACTTCCAACAGGGTTCTATCTTTATCAGTCAGTTTTCTGAAATAATCCAGAATGCCGGCTGATCGCTTACTACGAAACTCTCGAAAAGTTTCAACGATAATTTGAGAGAAACTGGTTGCCAACAGATGCTCAAGTTGAGAATAAGGGCTATTGGGCACTTTTTCCACCAGAGACTCTAAAACGCGGCTATAAATATGGTATAAAACCGAGTTGACATTATTGGGTTGTCTGATAAATAATAACCGGTTGCTTTCTAGGCGTTCTTTTGCTAATCTCATCATCAGATGAGTTTTGCCCGTGCCCGGCTCACCGGTGACAACCGCCCCTTGACTTTGATGATTTTTCACATCATCTTTAATATCGCCTATAATGGAGTTTAACCTTTCAAACTCATCCTGATAAACTTCTTTTAAATCGGCATGGTGTTGAAAAGGCGTATCCACCCGCGTATTACTAAAGGGATTGGATTTTTGGCCGATTTTTTCCACTTTGATTTGAGGCTCCATAAAAAAAAATTAAATCGCAGTTGGGGATTTTATATGGTTGCTTAACCCCGACTTTATTAATACTATCCATATTTAAATGCTGTATCATAGCAAAAGATTGGCGAGGAACGCAAGAAAAAACCATCCTTGTCGTTTTTTATCGTGTTCTAAATTCGGCAATGACTTCAATAAAGCCTTTGATATTTTGATTAAATTGGTGTAAATCTTCGGCGGGAATCCAGTATTCTTGATGCTTTGAACTGCCAACAGTCCGTACTGGATATTGGTTTAAAAAGGCTTTACACACAAAAGCGAGTCACATAGCCAACATAACCGGAGGCGGCATCTGTCGTATTCCAATATCGCGCAATTTGCACAGCATAATTTTCTTGAATAACGGGATAAAAAATCGGCTGGAAAGGGAGACGAGGTGGAAAGGCCAAATAATCGCTTTGCTGAATCAAATTCATTTCTTTTTGCCCAACGGGGCGAAAAAGCGTTATTGTCTGTTCAAGGTATCTCATTTTACTTACTATAGTTTTCCCATTGAGAAATCCGATTTCGGGAAGACAATCGGATTTCTTAATTACAACGAATCCCAGAAATCAACGAATTGAGTACAACTAACTCAGCACCGATCAGTTTATAACTTGACAATGATCGAGGCAAAAGTTTGCTCCGCAAACTTTTGCCTCGATCATATTATCATTCGTTTCAAGCGAACTTTGTACGAAAAAACTTGGTTCTTTATCATTCGTTTCAGGCGAACCTTGTGCGAAACCGGGCGTGATTTATCAATCAGGAGTACAAGGCGAACCTTGTACGAAAAAACTTGGTTCTGATTGAAATGTGTCAAGATAAATAACTGATGTTACGCACATTGCTTCGACTTGTCACAGTTTGTGCAATAAAGCGGAAAGTTCCATACCATGATGATGTTTGGTGAAAGGGCTTGCGCGGCGGGGACAACCGCAAAGGGCAACCGCAAAGGGATTGCCCCTACAATATATCATTAAATGTAGGGGCAATCCTTTATGGTTGCCCCTGGGCCGACTCATTTTGAAGCGTTGTGCGTAACATGAGTAAATAAGTACAACTTCTTTCCGAAAAAAACGAATGGGGATGGTGGAATCAACGCTGGTGCTTCGATATCGTCGGTTTAATAATTCGTTTATTTCGTTAATTCGTTGTACTCAACTAACTGATAGATGATAAGGTACAACTAATCTAGTACAACGGATTAGCGGTATTGTGTTGTGTCAAAAAAAATCGCAGCACTGTGTGCTGGGATGGCGAAAAAAACCAAAGACAAAACGCCAAGGACCAATAATTAATTACTTTGTTCTTGCCAACCGGAACCCGTAGTTCCTGCTGTGCCCAGTCCGTGTTCTCCTGAAACGGTTCGCTATCCGCACTCCCCACGCTTGATCGGCCCACGAACCACCGCGAAGAGCGAAAAGGCTATTGTTGGCACTATTTTGCAAACAGCGTTTTTCCTTGCCCTTATATTTCTTTTCATATTCAGAACAGGTCCATTCCCAAACGTTCCCCACCGTATCATGCAATCCGAATGGATTAGGTTGAAAAGAACCCACTGGTGCTGTCATTATTTTCGCATCCAAACCCCATTTAGCGCCACAACCATTACAAGCTGCGCGATTTTTACCAATATTATTCCCCCACCAATATTTTGTCTTTGATCCAGCCCGTGCGGCGTATTCCCATTCGGCCTCCGTTGGCAGACGATATTTTTGGCCAGTTTGCTGACTTAACCATTTTGCATAAGCAGCGGCATCATTCCAAGAAACATTAATCACCGGACGATTACCGCGTCCCCAACCTTGATCACTAGGCTTTCTTCTACCCGTCGCTTCGGCAAACTTGTCATACTCGGCAAACGTCGCCTCATATTTCTCCATTGCAAACGGTTTAACCGTCACCAAATGCACAGGCTTTTCATCAGAATCACCACCGCCCTGAACAGTGCCCATCCTAAAAGAGCCGGCCGGAATCCAGACCATTTCTGGCCCAAAGCTACCATCGCGTAAACGATCACGGAACACTTTTGGCGAACAAGGCGGTTGTAAGCGTGCTTCAAATTCCGCTATTTTTGGGAATTTGGGCGTGACTTGGCGTAAACTGGCTAAATACTTTTGTACCTCGTTGCATTGTCCCCGGTTTAAGGCACTTTCTATCCATCCCACATATTTGGCAGCGATTTTTTCCAAACCCGTCAAGGCCTCGACATTGCCCTTATCTTTTTGCAATACTTTCTCATAACAGGCGAACGCAGTACCACCCCGCCCAGTTGTCAGACGGTTTGCGTTAAAATGTCTTTGGCAAGTCCGCAATAACTTGGTAATTTGCTTGGTTTGTTTCTGATTGGCATCATCAGCAACCGGTGGTGGCGGTGGCACCTGACAACCCGCTAAACAGAATTTAGGCAGCGGCGAAAAAGACACCCAAGGCTCTTGTTTGCCATCGGTATCATTTAAAACCGCACGTCCGACTTCACTGAATAGCTCAGGCAAACTTAACCCCGGGCGTTTGATAAGCTTTAATAAATGCTTGGTATATACCCCATTACGTTCACTGCCCCTTTCTATAGCCACATTGCCGGGTTCAGTGGCGTAAGCCACAATCGAACTGGAGATCGCCCTCACTCTCGCCAAGCCCCGTTCCCCAAAACTTTTAAATCCCAGCAAACCCTTAAACGGATTATCCCGACAGGCATCCAAGATAATGATATTTAACGCATCACCCGTCTGTTTAAGATTCGCCAACACCCGCCCGGCATCGACGGCTTCAAATTCCAAATCGGCCGCTGTGCGGATATTGGTTTTCACCGGCATCAAATAATTACGGCCATCTTTCTGGACACCGTGCCCAGAAAAATAGAACAAGCCAACTTGTCCACCGCGCTGTAATTTTTGCGTAAACTCATACACCGCATCCAACATTTGCCGCTTAGTGCCATCAGTCACTTTAATGACTTCAAAATCCAACTCACGCAAAACCTGTTCCATATCATCAGCATCATTGATGGTATTATTCAGGCGTGAAATTTTCTGATAATTCGCATTACCAATGACTAATGCAACTCGTGAGGCTGCATAGGCGGGGGTATTGAATAAAAATATAAAGCTAATAAAAACAGCAATATAACGAAACATGGTTGAGTTCTCCTAATGAAACAGAAATAACTACAAGGATTTTTTATAATAAAGGATAAACCCTAATAGCACGCACGATAGACAAATAACTGAATGTGTGTTCGCTATAGAAGTTTTTCTAGAAAAACTTCTATAGCGAATTGTGAATTATGAAAAACCCGACAAACAACCGTAAGAGAAATTGGTATAAATTAATAACTCCTTTTCATCACCCTTTGAAAAGGGGATTTTTCCTCTCGTGCATACCATCCGGATAAACCCCGTGTTCAACTTTGTCAAAGAAATCCGATTGATTTGATTTCTTTTCGATCTCGGATTTTGCAATGGAATGGGGTTAAAGAAATCAATCAGATTTTTGGGACAAATCGGATTTCTCATTCACATCAAAGATTGGGACAAATCGGATTTCTCATTCAAACCATTTTTTATAAACCCATTTTGGTAGAAAGTGTTTTCTGGCACGTTGGGTTGCCCAATAAATAAACTCTGGCTCTTTCGCAACATCCGTACAAAGATATTTTGGATTAGGCCGAATTTAGACTCGTCCAAGATCAAGCCTATCGGCATCCCAACAGGTTTGTTTGGTACGAAACCTTCAAGGTTTGGCAAACCTTGAAGGTTTTTGTCAACCATCTGTATGATGAATACAAGCTGTGTAGAGTAAGTTAAAATATTCATCTTAAAGATTAAACAAAGTACCTCTCAAAGAGGCAGCATATTCGGCACTGTGCTGTCCATGCTCAAAATCTTTATCATCATTGTCACGTTTCGCATCATGGAATACCGCAAACAATTGAACCACCTCAATTTTTGCATTGTTCAGCCGTGCCAGTGTGCATCCGTTTTTAAAAACACGCGCCCAATGTGAAATACCATGCACACTGTGCTGGGGTAAGATACTTTGCTTTACAATAGTTTGTATCAATGTTTTTGAAATCACGCTTGGTACGTCGCTATTTTTTTCCAAAAATTTATCATTTATCATTTCTTATTTTTTAAATTTAATTATACTGAAAGTACAACGGATTGACGTAATGAACGGATTTTTTAAGCTCAAGTACCCTAAAGGGCACTCATCGTTATACACAAGTATCCAAGTTTTGAAAAAATCGGCTGGGGGCTCGGTTTAAGGAAGGCAACCATTAAAGGCGATAAAGCCCAAAATCAAAGGCTGCTAATCAAAATAACGTTAAATAGATTATGGTATTTTTACGTTCCTTTGTATCTGTTCCCTTTTTCGGTTAACTCATTGAAATATCAATACTTAAAAACTTATGTATAACGATGAGTAAAGGGCACGGGCGCATTCCCATTTTCCGGGTAATGATCTTAAAAACACGCAAGCCTTGATTTGATTAGGTTTGAGATTTTACGTTGATTTTAAAAATCGCGTCAAAAACACCAAAGCCTTGATTTGATGAGGTTTGAGATTTTACGTTGATTTTAAAAATCGCGTCAAAAAACCGAAAGCCTTGATTTGATGAGGTTTGAGATTTTACGTTGATTTTAAAAATCGCGTCAAAAACACCAAAGCCTTGATTTGATTAGGTTTGAGATTTTACGTTGATTTTAAAAATCGCGTCAAAAACACCAAAGCCTTGATTTGATTAGGTTTGAGATTTTACCTCGATTTTAAAAATCGCGTCAAAAAACCGAAAGCCTTGATTTGATGAGGTTTGAGATTTTACCTCGATTTTAAAAATCGCCTCAAAAACACCAAAGCCTTGATTTGATTAGGTTTGAGATTTTACCTCGATTTTAAAAATCGCGTCAAAAACACCAAAGCCTTGATTTGATTAGGTTTGAGATTTTACGTTGATTTTAAAAATCGCGTCAAAAACACGAAAGTCTTGATTTGATGAGGTTTGAGATTTTACCCCGATTTTGAAAATCGCGTCAAAAACACCAAAGCCTTGATTTGATGAGGTTTGAGATTTTACGTTGATTTTAAAAATCGCGTCAAAAACACGAAAGCTTTGATTTGATTAGGTTTGAGATTTTATCTCGATTTTAAAAATCGGATGAGGTTTGAGATTTTACCTCGATTTTAAAAATCGCGTCAAAAACACGAAAGCTTTGATTTGATTAGGTTTGAGATTTTATCTCGATTTTAAAAATCGCGTCAAAAACACCAAAGCCTTGATTTGATGAGGTTTGAGATTTTACCTCGATTTTAAAAATCGCGTCAAAAACACCAAAGCCTTGATTTGATGAGGTTTGAGATTTTACGTTGATTTTGAAAATCGCGTCAAAAACACGCAAGCCTTGATTTGATGAGGTTTGAGATTTTACGTTGATTTTGAAAACGCCTCAAAAGCTTGAGTTTGTGCATCCGAAGTCTGCCAACTGAGTTTGCCCTGCCTAGTTAAAACTGGCACACGAAGACGGCAAACAAACGTGCCATTATGTACCCGGAAAATGAGAATGCGCCCAAGGGTACTGCAATAGGGTTAGTAGGCTTTAGCCTACTAACCTTTGCCCGATGCT
>QNER01000002.1 GCA_003646175.1 Candidatus Parabeggiatoa sp. nov. 1 | reverse complement strand
TTCTCGTACTGGGTATTGATTTTGACGGTTGGTAAATTTCAGTCTCAAGCCTCGCTTTGGGGTTGAAATTTGACCCAAGCGGACTGCCGGAAAAAATGACAATACTTGGTTGCACGAAACGACGTCAATCGGATTGAGTGCCAACGGTTGGGACTGCTCAACCAGGACTCTAGTTGCAATCGATTAGGGTTATCTTTAGTCCGCGAATCACATATTCATAGTTTTGAGTCGATTTTTAGGAACAGGACTAACTACGGTTTTGCTAATAATCAGTCCAAGCGTGAGCGCATGATGCTGCACAAACTTTTGCACTCCTATTATTAGTGGGAAACTTTTTTGGCTAGATGAAGTGACCACATTGTCTCGCTTATGTTTCTTTTCTGCAAAAATGACAGACAGTAACAGGCAAATAAAATAAATAAATGACGACACAATTTCAAAATGTCAATGAACCACACATTCTATCTCATGGTTCTCAAGAAGAAACGATTGAACAAACCATAGAGCGTATTAAAGCAAAAATTCAGAAGGCCGGTGATAAGCCTCATGTGACCGTTGAAAGGCAATTACAGATTGTAGATGAATTGGCAGGTTTTCCGTTTGGATGTTTTTTGTTACAAAACAGAGGGTTGGATGGTTATTGGGCGGATTATATGGTTTATTATTATCCGTCTAAGGGACGAATGACTGGCTTAGATCCACAAGGTCGCCCTTTTACCGAATTTGAGAAATTAGCTTTTGATAAGTTTCCATTAGTGCTTGCCACACAGCAAAGATTTGTCCATTTTGGTCAGGTTATTCATAAACATGTGAAGGATGGAAGCATTCTTGCCTCTTTACCATGCGGTTTAATGAGAGATTTATTGAGCCTTGATTTTACGGGTGTAGAAAATTTTCGTTTGGTAGGCATCGATATTGATCCCAAAGCATTAGAGGATGCCAAACAACTGGCCGAAGAATTGGGATTATCTGATAACGTTGGATTTTTTAAAACAGATGCTTGGAATCTACCTTTTCAAGATCGTTTTACCCTATTGACCAGCAACGGCTTAAATGTATATGAACATGATGATGTAAAAGTGACAGAGTTGTATCGTCAGTTTTTCAAAGTTTTGGCCCCGGGCGGTGTTTTGGTAACGAGCTTTTCAACTCCTCCACCAGTGCTTGACCCAAATTCTGAATGGGATATGACTCGTATCGATCAAGAGGCTTTGTTGCTACAAAAAATCGTTTTTTATGATGTGTTAGACGCTAAATGGCAATGTTTTAGAACTTCAAAAACGACGTTGTCGCAACTGCAAACGGTTGGATTTTGTGAGATTGAATTTATATACGATGATGCTCATATATTCCCGACCGTAGTAGCGCATAAACCAGATAAAATATGACTACTTAGGAATGCCAAACGATAGTTTTTCATATGAATCCGTTGGCATTGGACGACTCAACACTAAGGTTATTGATAACTGATTCCGAGAACTGATAACATCTCGTTTTATACATTACATTAAAAAAGCACGAACCCTCACGGAAATTTTTTACAACAATAATTTAGGGTATTTGGCATACAAAGCATCAGCCTTGGTTTTTCCAACACTGATGCTTGGGAGTTCAATCACCCGATTAAAAAAAATATTTATGCCCTATGCCAAAGTACTTTAAAAAGTGAAAATTTCCCATTATTGATAACTGATAACGGAAAAATGGCAGAAACAGAAACCTTAAAAAAACTTTATATCGCCCTTAAAAAGGCCCAAGATAAAGTCTCTCAATTAGAGGCTGCACACCATGAGCCTATAGCAATTATTGGAATGGCGTGCCGTTTTCCGGGCGGTGCTAATAGCCCAGCACAGTATTGGGAAATTTTAAAAAATGGAATTGACACCATTACTGAAGTACCAGCCAGTCGTGGAGATTGGGATAGTTATTATGATCCAGATCCAGAGGTGCCGGGTAAAATGTACACGACTAAAGCGGGATTTCTTGATATTCCGGTCTATGACTTTGATGCCGCCTTTTTTAAAATTGCACCAAAAGAAGCACATAGCTTAGATCCGCAACAACGTTTGTTGTTGGAAGTCAGTTGGGAGGCACTGGAAAATGCGGGTATAGATGTTACCAAGTTGGAGAAAAGTCAAACGGGCGTTTTTTTGGGGATTTCAGGTGATGATTATACCGAAGCACATCGAAGATCATGTGTTTTTGAAAAGATAAATGCTTACTCTATAACGGGAAGTACATTTAGTACGGCATCAGGTCGTATTTCTTATGCTTATGGCCTACAAGGCCCCAACATGCCAATTGATACAGCGTGTTCTTCATCATTGGTAGCACTTCATTTGGCGTGCCAAAGTTTACGTTCAAGAGAATCCGAGGTAGCACTGGTAGGGGGTGTCAATTTAATCCTGACCCCTTCGTCACATGTTTGTTTCTCTAAGCTACAAGCCATTTCTCCCCAAGGCAGCAGTAAGAGTTTTGATGCGACAGCAGATGGCTACGTGAGAAGTGAAGGCTGTAGCATGGTGATCCTAAAACGTTTATCGGATGCCCTTGATGAAGGTGATAATATTCTCGCTCTAGTCAAAGGCACCGCCGTGAATCAAGATGGAAAAAGCAATGGTTTGACGGCTCCTAACGGTATTGCTCAACAAAAAGTCATACATGAAGCACTGAAAAACGCAGGTCTTGATGCCGCCAGCCTCGGTTATATAGAAGCACATGGTACGGGCACTCCACTTGGTGATCCCATTGAAATGGAAGCCATTGGCGAAGTCATAAAGGCCAAGCATACTTTCAATTCTCCTCTGCTGATTGGTAGCGTCAAGACTAACATAGGCCATACGGAACCGGTAGCCGGTTTAGCTGGACTTCTTAAAGTGATTCTCTCATTGCAACATGAGGTTATACCTCCCAATATACACTTTAATCAGCCCAATCCCTATATTAATTGGGACGAGTTACCTGTTAAGATACCGACACAACTAACAACATGGTCACGCTCAGAGAAGCCCCGTGTTGCCGGTATCAATTCCTTTGGATTCGGTGGAACTAATGCCCACGTTATTGTTGCTGAATCGCCTCCGGTTGCTCCATACCAAAAGTCAGAAAGAGAAAGACCCACTCATCTATTGACTTTATCAGCTAAGCATGAAAATGCCTTGACGGAATTGGTTACTCGCTATGTTGATTATTTATCACAAAACGAGACAGATGAGGTAGCGAATATTTGTTATACCGCCAATGTTGGACGGTGTCATTTTGAACATCGGTTAGCCGTTGTCGGAAAATCAACAGAAGAAATTAAGAATAAATTATCTAAAAATATTAGTGATAATACCGATAATAGTGTTTATAAAAGCAAAAATACAGACCATCAGAATGCCAATAAAATAGCTTTTTTATTTACAGGGCAAGGTTCTCAATATGTTGGTATGGGAGAGCAACTCTACGAAACACAGCCTACTTTTCGGAAAACCATTGACCATTGTCATGAAATTTTACGCGATTATCTGAAACAGCCATTGCTTGAGGTACTTTATCCAAAAGACAATCCAAAATCAGAAATTAAAAATTCAAAATTGGATGAAACTGCCTACACGCAACCGGCCCTCTTTGCACTAGAATATGCACTTGCTAAATTATGGCAATCGTGGGGTATTGAACCCACTGTTGTTATGGGTCATAGTGTCGGGGAGTATGTTGCAGCCTGTATTGCGGGTGTTTTTAGCTTGGAAGATGGCCTCAAGCTGATTACCGAGCGTGCTCGTTTGATGCAAGCATTGCCTCGTGGTGGTGAAATGGTATCTGTGCTAGCGGATGAAGAGCAGGTTAGGACGGCAATTGAACCCTATACGCAAACAGTTTCTATTGCGGCGATCAATGGCCCCAAAAGCATCGTGTTCTCTGGAGAAGGCGATACGGTACAAACGATAGTAACAGCTTTGCAGTCCCAAGGCATCAAAACTAAAAAGTTGCAGGTTTCCCACGCTTTCCACTCTCCATTGATGGAGCCAATGTTGGCTGAGTTTGAAGGGATTGCGCAAAAAGTGACTTATGCAACTCCAAAACTAAGCATTATTTCTAATCTCACCGGTGGATTTGTCACGGATGAGATGACCTCGGCTGAGTATTGGTGTCGTCATATACGCCAACCGGTGAAATTTGCGGCGAGTATGGAGACGCTTCAGCAACAAGGGATTAATGTGTTTGTAGAGATAGGGCCAAAACATAATTTGCTGGGTATGGGTCGTCAGTGTTTATCAGATGATGTGGAAGGTGTTTGGCTACCCAGTTTACGCCCCGGCCAAGAAGAATGGCAACAGTTACTCCAAAGTTTAGCCACATTGTACGTGCAAGGTGTGTCGGTAGATTGGTCAAGTTTTGACCAAGGTTATTCACGTCGCAAAGTGGTGTTGCCGACTTATCCATTTCAACGCCAGCGTTATTGGATGGAAACCCATTTTGCGAAAAATAGTCGAGGGCTGGCATTTTCTGGGAGTAATCTCGGCGGACTTCATCCTCTGCTAGGCCAAAAGTTGCAAACGCCACTCCTTAAGGAAACCTTGTTTGAATCGTTGTTTAGCCGTGATTCCATGCCATTTCTGGAAGAACACCGCATTTTTGGTAAACTTGTGGTATCGGGAGCCACTCATATTTCTCTGCTATTGGGGGCCTGTGAACTGACTTTTGGAACCGGTGGTTGTGTGTTGGAAGATATACTATTTCCACAGGCACTGGCTATTGAAGATGACGGAGAACGTGTTGTCCAGTTGGCGATTAACCCTGAAAATGGGAAGGAAGCCTCTTTTAAACTTATCAGCTTTGAAAAGGATAATAACCATGCGTGGACAACCCATGCAACCGGCAGAATGATACCAGCATCATTATCAACTACCAATTACCAATTACCCGTTATCAATCTGCAAGAAGTCGGGGCGCGATGTCAACAGGAAATAAACGCCACGGAACTTTACCATATCCAGCAGCAACGCCAAATTCAACTAGGACCGGGCTATAAATGGCTTGAGTCAATCCAGCAAGGCAATAAAGAGGCGATTGCTAAAATAAAGTTGCCGGAAAGTTTAGCCGCTAAGGGTATAATTGATAACTATCAACTGCACCCGGGGTTAATTGACTCCTGTTTTGGCTTGTTGACAATGACTATGGATATTGGGGTAGAAAATACCTTTATTCCCTTCAGTATAGAACAAATCCATTTTTATCAGCGTCCCAGCAGTCATCAATTATATGCTTATGCTTCTTTACAACCGGATACGGACGGCAAACTGATTGGAGATATACAACTCTTTGAAAATGACAATAAAATAATTGCTGAGTTCATTGGTATGGAGGGTCGAAAGGCCAGTCCTGAAGCCTTGCTACGTACTCTAAAAACTGATTTTAGTCATTGGCTACATGACATTGCTTGGCTGCCCAAGGTACGTGACTCTCAACCAGTGCCCCAAGAAAAGCCGGGTAATTGGTTGATTTTTGCCGATAAAGAGGGTATAGGGGTTAAGCTATCCGAACTTTTAGAAGCGCAGGGTGAGCGTTGTGTACGGGTTTCGGTCGGTTCCACTTATGCGAGGCCTGATGAGGCGCATTACCAGATCAACCCGGCTGAGCCGCGTGATTTCCAGCGTCTGTTGCAAGAAGTGTCTTACCGAGGAATAGTCCACCTCTGGAGCCTTAATGATACAAAGGGGGTGGAAGAAACATATGCCACGCTGACCGCTTTACAAGAGGCACAAGTGCTTGGCTGCGGCAGCGTATTGCATTTAGTTCAATCCCTCGCCCAAGCGGACAGTTTTCCCCGTCTGTGGTTAGTCACCCAAGGCAGTCAGCCGGTAAGCGCGGCTCCTTTACAAATACAACAATCTCCGTTGTGGGGATTAGGCAAGGTGATCGCTCTGGAACATCCTGAACTCCAGTGTGTGCGCTTGGATATCGATTCTGATGCTGATACCAATGATATTAGAGCTTTGTTTGAAGAGATAGTGTCTCCAGATAATAAAGAAGATCAGATCGCATGGCGTCAGGGTGAACGTTATGTGCCAAGGTTATCCAAGGCAAACATTGGACTCCAGCGTGAAATTAAAATACAGCCGGATTGTAGTTATCTCGTTACTGGTGGTTTGGGAGCACTGGGACTTAAAGTCGTTCACTGGCTAGTAGCGCAGGGTGCCAAGCACCTTGTTCTAACCGGTCGTCGTGGCGCATCAGAGGAAGTTAAAGCAACACTTAATCAATTAGAACTCGCAGACGTTCAGGTTTTAGTTGTCAAAGCAGATGTCTCTCATCAAGAGGATGTTGAGCGCATACTGGATACTATTAAGAAATCAATGCCACCACTACGGGGTATTGTTCATACGGCCGGTGTTTTGGATGATGGAGTACTGCAACAACAAACTTGGGCGCGTTTTAGCCAAGTCATGGCCCCAAAAGTGGCAGGGACTTGGAATTTGCATATTTTGACCCAAGATATGCCGCTGGACTTTTTTGTTTGTTTTTCCTCAGTGGTTTCGTTACTGGGCTCACCGGCTCAGGGTAATTATGTGGCCGCCAATGCCTTTATGGACGCACTGGCCCATCATCGACTAGCTCTGGGTCTGCCTGGATTGAGCATCAACTGGGGGCCATGGGCTGAGGCCGGCATGGCGGCTGATTTGGAAAGCCGTAATCAACGTCGTATTGCCGAGCAAGGTTTGAGTAGCATAGCCCCAGAAGATGGATTGCAGGTATTGGGAGAATTGCTGGCGGCTCAAGACGTTGCCCAAGTTGGGGTACTACCCATTAACTGGTCGAAATTCTTACAGCAATTTTGGGAGGAAGCGACATCACCGTTTTTTGAAGCTATAACGAGAAGTGTTCAGCCGTCAAATGAACCACAAGCACCAGCGGCGTTGTTGAAGCAATTAGAGGATGCCCCCGCCTCCGCACGTCGGGATATCCTGATGACGTCTATTCGCGCCGAAATTGTCCGCGTGTTAGAATTGAGTGCGCCAGAACAAATACAGCCTCGTCAAAGGCTATTTGACTTAGGGATAGACTCCCTCATGGCGGTTGATTTGAGAAATCGTCTCAAAGCCAGCTTGGGACAGCCCCTTCGCGCCACGCTGGTGTTTGACTACCCAACGCTTGAATCACTCGTTGATTATTTGCTTCAAGAAGTTCTAGATTTATCGTCAGCCGATAACGTGGAAACCTCAGAAAATCAGGATTTAAACTTAACAGAATTGGACCAAATGTCAGAAGCCGAAGCCGAAGACTTATTGCTCAAAGAACTAGAAAAAGTACACTAATTTAGGGTGTGTTCCACTTATCCTACAGACTTTTAGTTGTCTTGCCGCTTTAAATTAAAGGTAAGGTTTCTTTTGAGGTCCCCGTTTTAAAATTGATTTGGTAAGCTTTTGTTAATGGCTTACCATATGAAAAATGAAAAATACTAAGGTGTCTTTCCAAAGCTGTTTTTTTGAGGGCCAGGTTGGCGAATTGATGATTTGATTGATGGCCCTATCGATAAAAACTTCTAAAAGGAGAAGTGGGACACACCCCTAATTTTATAATTTTATTATAGTTTTTCAGATAAATAATTTCACGGAGTCGAGCCTTTAGGCGGGCGTAAGCGTCAGCTTCTACTCCATTTTTATGAACGTCTATAGCAACTCACAATGACTAAGGTGAAAATTTGACACAACAAAATGAAGGTATCTTGTCTTTAATTGGTGCTACCCCTCTAATTCAACTGACACATCTTTACAAGGATTCGCCCTTCAGAATTTTTGCGAAAATAGAGGGATTCAATCCAGGTGGTAGTATCAAAGATCGGCCTGCGCTTAACATGATTAAGCAAGCCCAAGAAAAAGGTGAAATAGGCCCAAGTACAGTCGTGATTGAATCTAGTTCTGGTAATCTGGGTATTGGTTTAGCTCAGGTATGCCTGTATTTTGGCCTCCGTTTTATTTGTGTCGTTGATCCTAAAACAACTACACAAAACATTAATATTATTAAAGCCTACGGTGCCGAAATTGAGCTTGTTGAAGAACGAGATATAGAAACCGGAGAATATTTACCATCCCGCATCAAACGTGTTAAAACATTGATGGATAAATTTCCAGATAGCTTCTGGCCTAATCAGTATGCCAATGAACATAATCCAGGGGCTCACTACGATAGTACGTTTTCTGAAATCGTCACAGAACTTGAGGAAACTCCTGATTATCTGTTTGGTGCCGTGAGTACCTGTGGCACCATTATGGGATGTGCTAATTATGTTCATGATCAAGGGCTTGGAACTAAAATTATTGCGGTAGATGTGGTAGGTAGCATAATTTTTGGAGGGGAGAAAAAATCACGCCTCATACCCGGCATGGGTGCCTCTATCAAATCCAAATTTCTTCAGGAAAGCTTATTGGATCAGTATATACATGTTACAGATTTAGATTGTGTGAGAGGTTGTCAGCACTTATTGGAAAGAGAAGCTATTTTAGCTGGAGGTTCTTCAGGTGGTGTATTCATGGCTTTAGATAAAATTAAGGATCGGATACCAGTGGGGAGTACCTGTGTGCTAATATTTCCGGATCGTGGCGAGCGCTATTTGGATACTATCTATTCTGATAACTGGGTGGCACAACATTTTGGTGAGATAAAAGGATTAGGTAATTTTTCAATATGAAACAAACTGACGAACTTTTAATTGTAACCGGAGAGGAAGTAAGAACTCTCCTTGATGGGCGAGAAAAAGACATTATTCACGTCGTGGGCGAAGCGTATAAAGTGCATGAACAAGGTGAAAGTGTTTTACCACATTCCTCTTTTTTACGTTTTCCCGACAATAACCTGAATCGGATTATTGCTCTACCCGCTTTCTTGGGCGGTTCATTTAATGTTGCGGGCATCAAATGGGTTGCTTCATTTCCAGAAAATTTACAACAGGGCATAGATCGGGCTTCAGCAACGCTAGTGCTTAATTCCGTAGCAACCGGGCGACCTGAAGTATTTATGGACGCTTCTATCATTAACGGAAAGCGAACGGCTGCAAGCGCGGCACTTGCGGCTCAGTGCTTACACGCCGATCAAAAATTAACCAGTGCCGGCCTATTGGGTTGCGGTTTTATAAATTTTGAGATTGGGCGTTTTCTAATAGCAGTGTTTCCAGAGCTAAAGCATATGGTTCTTTATGACATTGATACAAACCGTGCTGATTTCTTCAAAGAAAAAATTCATCAGCAATTTGAACAAATAGAAAAAGTGACCATTGCTAAGGGCATACCGGCGATGTTGAGTGAAACTAAATTGGTTTCTCTTGCGACAACGGTTGGAACACCTTATCTTGCTGATATTTCACCATTACAGCCTGGTAGCACGATTTTAAATATTTCATTGCGAGATATGACACCTGAAGTTATCTTGCAAGGTGATAATGTGGTAGATGACGCGGATCATGTCTGTCGTGCTCAGACATCATTACATTTAGTAGAACAACAGGTTGGGCATCGTGATTTTATACGCTGTTCATTAGCCTCCATTTTGTTGGATAAACAACCAGCACGAAAAATGAGCACTGATATTTCTATTTTTAGTCCGTTTGGGTTAGGGATTTTGGATATTGCTTTAGCTCAATTGGTTTCACAGTTTGCAAAGGAAGCTGGAAAAGGAATGAAAGTGCCATCTTTTTTACCTGAATCGTGGTTTAATATGTCTTAAACAGCAGATTGGATGGGCAAGGTTACAAACTGGGGTGTTAAATTTTATGTGATTTTGTGGGTGATTTTTCACTCTATTTCTGTTCCATCACTATCACTTGGTGTAGAAATCTTAATTCGTTTATCCGTCGTTAAATTGTACTCAACCCAGTTCAATCTGATTTGGGGGCCATAAAATACTGTTTTCAAATCAAAGTATGGCCCCAAGTTGCGCCTCTTATGTCTACTTTTTGTAGGTGTTTTGTTGAGTACCAGACTGGGGTGTTAAATTTGCCGTCAAATGCTCAAGTCTTTTAATTTCGACGAGCGTGAGAAATCTGCTGACGTTTTAATATTTCTCCCGAAATGACAAAGAGCCTGAAAATCGGGTGAAAAAAGACTGGGCAAAATCAACCCAAATTTAACACCCCAGTTACAAACTAAACTTTTCTGTCCGGCACGAGTAGGCGAGAAATCTGTTCAAAGAGCAATAAGGAATCCCGACGAGAGGAGGGAACTTCTCGCATGACTCGTGCCGGACAAAAGTGCAAGTTGTGCCCGTACTGAGTATAAGTCTCCAAGTGGGCGGCACGGTATGCTGTTACATTTTGTTTAATCTTACCTGATATTTTTCAGCCCGGTTTTGGATAAGGGCAGACACACAGAATAATTTCGTCATCCAGGCGGTGCGACAGTCGGGTAAAACGACGCTGTTGTTAAAATTAACCATAAGAAAGAAGGGTAACTGTTAACATGACTCAACACACGACGAACCGTCCGTCACAGTCTAGCGCACTTTCTCCAACTAAGCGTGCTTTGCTGGCATTGCAAGAAATGCAAGCCAAACTCAATACGTTGGAACAGGCTAAAACAGAACCCATAGCGATCATTGGTATGGGCTGCCGGTTTCCGGGCGGAGCGGATAACCCAGAAGCGTTCTGGCAATTGTTGCGCGAGGGACGGGATGCTATCATTGAAGTTCCCAAAGACCGTTGGGATATTGAAGCATATTATGGTACGGATCCAGATGCGCCCGGGAAAATGAGCACGCGATCTGGTGGTTTTTTATCAGGGCCGGTGGACCAATTTGATCCGCAGTTTTTTGGCATTTCGCCGCGTGAGGCGGTGAGCCTTGATCCGCAACAGCGCTTATTATTGGAGGTGAGTTGGGAGGCACTGGAACACGCCAATTTAGTCCCTGAAAAAATCTATGGTAGTTCTACTGGTGTATTTGTTGGAATTACCAGTTTTGAATATGGTCTTTTACTATTGGGAGAGGCAAACTTAGAGCACATTGATGCTTATTCTGGTACGGGCGGCACATTGGGTGTGGCCGCCGGACGTTTGTCTTACCTATTCGGATTAACGGGTCCTAGTTTTATTGTGGACACTGCTTGCTCGTCGTCTTTGGTAACAGCACACTTGGCTTGTCAGAGTTTGCGCCTTCGCGAGTGTGATTTGGCCCTTGTGGGCGGAGTTAACTTGATTTTAAGACCAGAAGCTTATATTAATTTTTCTAAAGCACGGATGTTGTCGGCTGATGGCCGCTGCAAAACCTTTGATGCGGCGGCTGATGGCTATGGACGTGGGGAAGGGTGTGGGGTTATCGTCCTCAAACGTCTGTCAGATGCACTGCGCGACGGGGATAATATTTTAGCCAAAATTCGTGGTTCTGCGCTCAATCAAGATGGTCCCAGCGGAGGCTTAACTGTGCCTAATGGCCCGGCTCAGGAAAAAGTGATTCGTCAAGCCTTAGCCAATGCAGGAATAGAACCCACCCAAGTGAGTTATATAGAAGCGCATGGTACTGGAACATCGTTGGGCGATCCGATAGAAATGGCTGCGTTAGGCAACGTTTTCGGCCAGGATCGTTCTGTCGATAACCCGTTGATAGTCGGTTCTGTAAAAAGCAACTTTGGGCATCTGGAATCAGCGGCGAGTGTAGCGGGTATAATTAAAATGGTGTTGTCCTTGCAACACAAAAAAATTCCTCCGCATCTACATTTCAAACAACCCAATCCCCATATTGATTGGGAAGCATTTCCAGTTACAGTGCCAACAGAGCTAAAACCGTGGTCAGTAGGAAATAAACGGCGAATTGCCGGGGTTAGTTCATTTGGCTTTAGTGGCACTAACGCACATCTAGTGATAGAAGAAGCTCCCATAACTGAAAATGTTTCCAAAGAAACGTATGCAGAACGTCCACTTCATTTGTTGACATTATCTGCTAAAACGTCTGAAGCTCTTAAATCATTAGCAAGTCAATATGAAGATTACCTCATCAATCATTCAGCGATGGCTTTAGCTAATGTTTGTTTTACCGCCAATACTTGTCGTTCTCACTTCAACCATCGTTTGAGTGTGGTAGGTGCATTCGCCACAGAAATAGGTGAAAAGCTGACCGCATTCCAAGAAGCTGAACAAGAATCAACCGGCATATTCAAAGGAAAGGTACAAGGCGCAGAACCACCCAAGGTCGCTTTTTTATTCACTGGGCAAGGATCACAATATGTGGATATGGGGAGGCAACTCTATGAAACTCAACCTATTTTTCGTCAAACGCTTGATCATTGTAACGAAATTTTGCGCCCCTATTTGGACACGCCGCTGCTTGAAGTTTTATATGCCAAGGATGCCGAAGACAAAAGTGTTCTCCTTAATTCTACTGCTTACACGCAGCCAGCGCTTTTTGCCTTAGAATACGCGCTGGCTGAGTTATGGCAGTCTTGGGGCATTAAACCTTCAGTGGTGATGGGACATAGTGTAGGCGAATACGTTGCAGCTTGTGTGGCCGGTGTTTTCAGCCTAGAAGACGGCTTGAAGTTGATTGCCAAACGGGCCCAATTGATGCAAACTTTACCCCAAAGCGGTGAAATGGTATCAGTTTCAGCAAATGAGGCACGAATAAACGCGGTCATTCAACAATCTAATAACACTCAAAAAGTTTATATTGCCGCGCTTAATGGGCCAGAAAGTCTTGTGATATCAGGAGAAAGCCAAGCTATTAAAACCATTGTTGCTATTTTGGAGGCTGAGGGAATTAAAACGAAACCGTTAAAGGTCTCCCACGCCTTCCATTCCCCGTTAATGGAACCGATATTATCTGCTTTTGAACAAACTGCTAGAAAGATTACTTTCTCATCGCCACGGCTAAGTTTAGTCTCCAATATCAGTGGTCAGCTTGCTACCGATGAAATAGCAACATCTGAATATTGGTGTCGTCATATACGCCAACCGGTCAGCTTTGCTACTAGCATGACGACGCTTTACCAACAAGGATGTGAAATATTTCTAGAAATAGGGCCGAAACCAACCCTTTTAGGTATGGGGCGTCAGTGTCTGCCTGACAACACCGGCATTTGGCTACCTAGTCTGCGGCCAACCCAATCCGATTGGCAACAACTACTCCAAAGTTTGGGTGAATTATATGTGAATGGAGTCACTGTTGATTGGCTCAATTTTGATAAAAACTATCAGCGTCATCGTGTGGTACTCCCAACTTATCCATTTCAACGCCAGCGTTATTGGATTGATAGAGTTGAAAATAAAGCCCAACAAACTGTATCATTATCACCGGACTTTCAAACTTCAATAATGAGTCTCTTGCATCAAGGAAAAACGGAACAATTGGCTCAACAATTAGCAGCGACCGGAGAACTTTCCGAAGATGAACAACAACAATTACCTAACCTATTAAAATTATTAGCTAATAAACATCAACAGCAGATAAGGACAGCGACTCTCCAAGAATGGTTTTATGAAATTGTCTGGCAATCTCAGCCCCGTTTGTCAACAGCCTCAACCAACATCCATACGACTGAAACGAACAATTGGTTAATTTTTGCTGATCAAAGTGGCATAGGACAAACCCTAGCAACACTTTTAAAAGAACAAGGGCAACACGTTATTCTGGCTTATGCGGCCAATACCTCCGATATTTCCGAAACAGGGGTATGGAATATCGATCCGACGCAAACGGCCGACTTTGAAGGCTTGTTGCAGGTCGCTTTAGAGAAACCTTTAACGGGAATTATCCACCTATGGAGTTTAGAGGCCACATTACCACCAGAGAAGGTAACAATTCATTTCTTAGAGCAAGCTCAACAGTTAGGATGTGGTAGCGTACTACAGCTAGTGCAGATATTGAGTAAATATAATCTTTCAACCTCGCCCAAATTATGGTTAGTGACGCGAGGCGTAATGCCTATTGAAGACTACCAAACGTCCCTTGCAGTTGCCCAAGCACCCTTGTGGGGATTAGGCAAAGTCATCATGCAAGAATACCCTGAACTTAGGGGGGGCATGGTGGATTTAGCGTTGTCGAGTTCAGATACTGAATTAGACTCTTCTTCAAATGCCCAAATAAATGACGCAACCCTATTGTTGGCCGAGATTTTGGACTCACTCGAAGAAGATCATATCGCCTTTCGAGAGGGACAACGTTATGTGGCTCGCGTGGAGCATAGCCATCAGCCAGAATTTCAAACGCTGCCACCATTGCAGTATGACGGCAGTTATTTGATAACAGGCGGTTTGGGCCACTTGGGACTAAAAGTCGCTCAGTGGATGATAGCGCAGGGAGCACGATATTTGATATTGACGGGGCGTAGCGGCACTCCTTCAAATCAAGTGCAAGACACTTTAAGTCAAATGGAGCAGATGGGTGTCCAAGTTCAAGTGATGCAAGCTAATGTGTCTAATGAGCAGGATATGCTTAGGGTTTTTGCAGAAATTAACACATCCATGCCATCTTTGCGAGGTATCATTCATGCCGCCGGTGTGAATGACCATCAAGCCATAAAAGACATTGACTTAAAAACGCTTGAGTCTATATTTCGTCCCAAGGTCATAGGCACATGGATTTTGCATCAACTGACCCAACTGATGAGCTTGGATTTTTTCGTTGTTTTTTCTTCCATTACCTCCGTGTGGGGTTCCAAGGGACAAGGCCATTATGCTGCTGCCAATCACTTTATGGATGTGTTAGTTCATCATCGTCAAAGGCTTGGGTTGCCGGCTTTAAGTGTGAATTGGGGACCTTGGCTAGAGGGTGGCATGACTAGAACTGAAGACCAAGAGTGGTTAAATCGAATGGGTATCAAGGGATTGGCACCGGAACTGGCGATTGAGTCCCTTGGATACTTGCTGAGGACTAACACAACTCAGATCACTGTCGCCCAAGTCGATTGGCAATTATTTAAAGGCATCTATGAAGCCAGAGGACGACGTCCTCTATTAGAAAACTTGCAAGATGCTGTCGTAGGGGCGGACTACCGCGAAAGCCAGCCACAACACTCAAACATTTTACAACAACTGGAAGACGCACCTGCCCATGAACGTTTTGAACGTTTAATGACACACGTTCAAACAACAGTTGCTCAAGTTTTAAGACTTGACAAATCAAACTATCCAGAATTAGAGCAAGGTTTTGCTGATATGGGCATGGACTCCCTGTTAGCTGTTGAATTAAGGAGCCGCTTGCAAAACAGTTTAGGACACTCGCTTCTTACCACGATAGCCTTTGACTATCCAACTATTCAAACATTGACAGAATACCTGGCCAAGGATGTACTCAAGTGGGAAGGAATACCCGATCAAGTGGATACGACAGAACAGAGTAAAGACACAGAGGTCGTTTTGTCAGATATAGAACAACTCTCCCAAGCTGATGTTGAAGCGTCACTCACGGAAGAACTTAATAAACTCAAAACACTCCTAAAGAAAAACTGAAAAAAATGAGCAATATTTCTGAGAGACTAGAACAACTGTCTCCCGCCCAACAAATGCTGTTCGCGCTCAAAGAAGCGCAAGCTAAGCTTGAAGCAAGCGAAAAAGCCAAAATTGAACCAATTGCTATCATTGGGATGAGTTGTCGTTTTCCGGGGGATGCGAATGACACGCAGGCTTTCTGGGAACTGCTAGGCAACGGTGTCGATGCCATTACCGATACACCGCCAGAACGATGGGATGTTGATGCTTTTTATGATCCAGATCCGGAAAAACCAGGGAAAATGTACACTCGCTATGGTGGATTTTTATCGCAGATTGATCTGTTTGATCCCCGTTTTTTTGGGATTTCTCCCCGCGAGGCGGAAAGTATAGATCCCCAGCAACGGTTGCTATTAGAGGTCAGTTGGGAGGCACTGGAAAATGCAGGTCAAGTGCCGGATAGACGAGTTGGCAACCGCACTGGTGTATTTATAGGCATTACCTCCAATGATTATATACGATTGCTATGGCAGCAGAATGATCGTAGTAAAATGGATAGCTATTTCATCACTGGAAACGCCCTTAATGCCGCAGCGGGACGCCTCTCTTATATCTTAGGATTGCAAGGCCCGAGTATTGCTATGGATACGGCCTGTTCCTCTTCATTAGTGGCGATCCATCTGGCATGTCAAAGCCTCCGTAATAAAGAATGCGAGCAAGCCCTTGTTGGCGGAGTCAACCTGATCCTATCGCCAGATATTACCATCAGTTCGTCCCGGGCTAAAATGTTAGCCCCGGATGGACGCTGTAAAACATTTGATGCTGCTGCTGATGGTTATATTCGAGGAGAAGGATGTGGGGTGATCTTGCTCAAACGTCTTTCACAAGCTCAAGCGGATAAGGATAATATATTAGCGGTGATTAGAGGATCAGCCGTCAATCAAGATGGCCCAAGCAGTGGCTTAACGGTTCCCAATGGTGTTGCTCAACAAACGCTGCTTCGTCAAGCACTTACCAATGCTCAAGTGAAACCAAAGGAAGTTAGTTATGTAGAAGCCCATGGCACTGGGACATCGTTGGGCGATCCTATTGAAGTCAGTGCTCTAGGTACAGTATTCAGTGAAGAACGTTCCTTCAATCAACCTTTAATGATTGGTTCTGTCAAAACGAATGTGGGTCACTTAGAATCTGCAGCGGGTATGGCCGGTATTATCAAAGTAATACTGTCTCTTCAACACGAAGAGATTCCAGCTCATTTGCACTTTAAACAGCCGAGTTCCCATATTCCTTGGGATCAATTACCCATTAAAGTGGTCACCGAGCAAACATCATGGCCACAGGGAGAAAAACGGAGAATTGCCGGTGTTAGTTCCTTTGGTGTGAGTGGCACTAACGCCCATATTGTGCTAGAAGGTGCGGAAGCATCCCAGATTTCATCTGTTCCAGCTTCAGAAGAACCGCAAACGACTGATCGTCCGTGGCATTTACTAACACTCTCAGCGCAAACAAGCGAGGCACTAACACAATTAGCCGAACGATATGAAAATCATTTATCAGATCATCCCAACTTAGCTTTAGAAGATATTTGCTTTAGTGCCAATACCGGACGTTCACACTTCATCCATAGACTCAGTGTGGTAGCAAAATCGCTAACAACAGCGCAGAACCAATTAGCGGCTTTTGTGAAGGGGCAAAAATCCCTCTGCGTATTTCAAGGAAAAGTACCCAAAAATCGTCAGCGCAAAATCGCTTTCCTTTTCACATGTCAGGGATCACAATACATTGGCATGGGACAACAACTCTACCAAACCCAGCCTACATTTCGCAAAATCATTGACCGTTGTAATGGGATTTTAAGCGACTATTTAGAAGGGCCATCACTCCTTGATGTTCTTTATCCGGCACACGATGCTGAGTCTCGCGATAAGCATTCCCAAGGAAAGGTTGAGAATGAGAAAGGGTTAGATGACATTGTCTACCAACAATCCGCTTTTTTTATGTTGGGATACGCTCTTGCTGAGTTATGGAAATCTTGGGGTATAGAACCGGGCATCATCATGGGAAATGGTGTGGGTGAATATGTCGCGGCCTGTGTTGCGGGGGTATTTAGTGTAGAAGATGGCATGAAACTGACTGTCGAAAGAGGAAAATTAATGTCGGCGCAATTGTTGGGGAATGAAATCGCAGTGATGCCGGGTTCTTATGAACCTAAGGCAAGCCAAATTGCCTTTCAAACGCCACGCCTTCCTCTGGTTTCTAACGTGACCGGCCAATTGCTCTCGCAAAAACAGGCACTCAACGCTAACTATTGGCAACAATACCATGATGTTGAGAGCGAAGTATTGAATACGGGAATAAACACCTTGATTGAACAAGGCTATGAACTTTTTTTGGAACTAGGTACTGCGCCATCCTTGATGAATTTAGGACAACAGCATCAAACGGTTTGGCTCTCTTCCTTCGTGTCAAAAGAGGATGATTGGCAAGGCTTGTTGAACAGTTTATCGACCCTATACATACAAGGTCTGGATATTAACTGGAAAGGATTTGATAGAGATTACCCTCGAAATAGAGTGTCTCTCCCAACCTATCCTTTTCAGCGACAACGTTGTTGGATTAAATCTCAAGAGTTACCACAAACCGAAAAAAGGCAAGCGGTGGTACCGCCAGTGGATGAACAACTTTCATCTCAATTGAAAGTCACCGCGCCTTCCGAGAAGGGGCAAGTGGCACCACCGTCAGACGGACAATTATCATCTCCATTGACAGTTTTTGCGCCCTCCGAACATAAACCTACCGCGCAATCTCCTCAAATGGAAAAAAGATCGGTGGAGGCGACTAGTAGTACAACACACAAAACGGAAGAGACATCGTCTGAGCAACAGCCAGGGGTAGGGGTACTTACCCGAACATTGAGACAACAACTATTAGCCATGTCGGATGTGGTATCGAATGTTATTTCTCAGCAATTGGCGTTTTTGCGTGACAATGACTTAGCTCAACCTCAAAAATCAACACATTCAAGTGATGAGAATAGTGGAGTCGAAGCTTTTCAAGTACCCGTTAACGTATTGACCTCAACGAAGAATTGGCAGTTATTAGTCCTATCTGCGGAAACAGAGTCAAGCCTTGAAAGAGCAACAACAAATTTAGTTGAACACCTGAGGCAACATCCGGCTCTCAATTTAGCGGAAATAGCGTACACTTTGCAAGAAAACCGTACAACTTTCAACCATAAACGTATGGTGGTTTGCCGTGATGTGAATGATGCGATAAACGTATTCTCCCCCCTAGATACAAAGCGCGTTATAACACGTTACCGTGAATCGGCTAATCGCCCTATTGCGTTTATGTTTTCTGGGGTTGGGGATCACTACGTGAACATGGCAAAAGGTCTCTACCAAACGCAAACCGCTTTTCGTGAACAAATCGATCAATGTTGCGAACTGGTCAAACCACAACTGGGCATTGATCTGCGGAAAGTCTTCTATCCTGAAGATAAAAGCGGTGAGGTGGCGTTGAATGATCAAACGACAATTTCCAGTGCCCAACCACGCTTTGATTTGAGAAAAATGCTCAATCGGGAGCCAGAACCCGTCGATGAGGCCACCCAAAAATTAAATAGAACGGTATTCGCACAAACAGCCGTTTTTGTGATAGAATATGCGCTCGCTAAATTGTGGCAGAAATGGGGAGTACAGCCACAGGCGATGATTGGTTATAGCCTGGGCGAATATGTGGCCGCTGCTGTGGCAGAGGTCATGTCGCTTGAAGATGCCTTATTTCTGGTAGCCAAAAGATCGCAGATGATTGAAGAATTACCAGAGGGGGCCATGTTAGCGGTACCACTTTCAGAAAATGAGATGCTTCCCCTACTGGGAGATGAATTATCCCTAGCCACGATAAGTACACCGTCGCAGTGTGTGGTTTCGGGTTCACATGATGCGGTTATGGAATTAGAACAACAACTTAACGAAAAAAATATACTTCATCGGCGTCTTCAAACGTCCCATGCTTTTCATTCAAAGATAATGAAAAGACTTAGTGAACCATTCACAAAACTAGCGAAAACGATTACGCTTAAATCTCCCAAGATTCCCTATATATCCAATGTCACCGGCACTTGGATTACTAATGAACAGGCAACAGACCCACATTATTGGGCTCAGCACACTTACCAGACAGTGCGTTTTGCCGACGGGGTAAGCGAATTGTTGCAAGCACCCGAACGGATTATGCTAGAGGTCGGCCCGGGACAAAGTTTGGGAAGTTTTGTTTTTCAGCATCCTGATATCAAAAATAGCAAGGATACAGTGGTACTTCCATCATTACGTCATGTTAATGAACAACAATCTGACGAAGCCTTTTTGCTTAATAGCTTAGGTAAGCTTTGGTTGGCAGGTGTTAAAGTAAAGTGGTCTGAACTTTATTGATAGCTTTTTGAAATCGGTTTTTAAGAGCGTGTTTTAAAAATAGACTTAACTCATTGTTTTATAACCAATAGACTATTTTATAAGTGATTGATTATTGGACTTTTCAAACACGCTCTAAGAAATTTTAAAATCGTTGGTTGGTGTTAACTTAATTAAAATTAAATAATTAATTAGAAATTTTATGAATGATGCAGCAAGTGTTACCGTATCTGATTTCCCGGTTGAGGTGTCCCCAGAAACAGGACGACGGACCGAGATTCTTTCCACATTGTGTTCCCAGATGGCCGATTTACTGGCGACAATCCCGTCTGAAGAGGAAATTCATGTTCCTTTCTTAGAAATGGGCGCTAATTCATTGACCTTAATGGAAATTATACGAACCATTGACAATACCTTTAGCCTCAAAGTGGTTATGCGTCAGTTCTTTGAAGAATTGACCAACATTGATGCGCTAGCAACCTACATTGATCAGAATTTACCTCCAGAAGGGTCTTCAACATCTGGGCAATCTGAGTCTGAAGTGCGGCCACAGGTAAAACCTATATCGACTGAATCTAACATGAATGAAACGATCACAGAAACCAAAGAAGCGATCACAGAAACAAGTGCTCTGGAATTGACTTCCCAGTTGGTTGAAAAAACCAGTAGCGAGTTTAAACAACCAAACAACTTAAATGACAGGCTTTCGAGTGGGGAAGAAGCGTCTGCGTTGGAACAAATTCTTAAGCAACAACTTGAATTAGCCTCTCAAGCGATGTCTCAAGTTGTCTCTCAACAGTTAGAATTTTTGCGCCATAGCGGTTTTTCTACAAAACCATTATCTTCATCTGATCAAGAAGATCATCAAACGACAACGGCCCCCCACCCGGTTAAGGAACCTCAACAGACACCCTCTGTTAAACCGCCCTTGGCGACTACTCACCAGCAGCCTGAGCAAATCTCAAGCCAACCGTCTTCACCTTTGCCACCTTGGCGTGTTGCTGAGATTCGCACCAGAGGATTAACGTCAATCCAAAAGCGTCATTTAGAAAACCTTATTGTACGGTATAATCAACGTACTAAAAACTCAAAAGAGTTGGGCCAACACTACCGACCGGTTTTAGCAGATAACCGAGCTTCCGCCGGTTTCCGTTTTACCACCAAAGAAATGTTGTATCCCATTATTGGTAAACGTTCTCAAGGAGCAAAAATATGGGATATTGATGACAATGAATATATAGACATCACTATGGGTTTCGGAGTTTATCTGTTTGGACATCAACCGACTTTTATCATAGAGGCCCTAAAAGAACAACTATCGCAAGGGATACAAATCGGACCACAAACAGAGCTAGCCGGCGAAGTGGCACAGTTAATTTGTGAGTTCACCGGCGTGGAACGAGTCACTTTTTGTAATACGGGTACCGAAGCGGTGATGACATCACTGCGTCTGGCACGTACTATCACCGGTCGTCCAAAAGTGGCTTTATTTTATATGTCTTTTCATGGTCATTTTGATGGTACTTTAGGTATCACAGAGCCTGGTAATAATAACCCGAATGCTATTCCAATGGTGCCGGGCATTACACAAAACACGGTTGCTGATTTAATGGTACTGGAATATGGTACGCCTCAAGCACTGGAAATGATCAAAGCTCATGCTCATGAACTCGCTGCCGTTTTAGTAGAGCCAGTACAAAGCCGCCGTCCAGATTTCCAACCCAAAGAATTTCTCCATCAATTGAGAAAGTTGACCCATGATCTGGGTATCGTGTTGATTTTTGATGAAATGATTGCCGGTTTTCGGAGTCATCCCGGTGGCGCACAGGCATGGTTTGATGTTCAGGCTGACATCGTCACTTATGGCAAAATTATTGGTGGTGGGATGCCAATCGGCGTGGTTGCTGGTAAAGCTGTCTATATGGATGGTATTGATGGCGGTATGTGGCAATACGAGGATACGTCGTATCCCTCAAAAGAAACCACATTTTTTGCAGGAACTTTTTGTAAACACCCACTTACGATGGTAGCCGCGCGTGCGGCACTCAAAGAGATGAAACGACAGGGGCCCACCCTTCAAGCTCAGTTAAATAAGCGCACGACACAATTTGCTGACACCCTGAATACTTATTTTGAAGCGGAAGAAATGCCTATTCGTATAGTGCATTTTAGTTCACTGTTTCGTTTTGCCTACCAAATCAATCTTGATTTATTGTTTTATCATCTGCTTGATAAAGGTGTCCTTGTTTGGGAAGGACGTAACTTTTTCCTGTCTACCGCACATACCGATGCTGACATTGAATATATCATTCGGGCCATTAAGGAAAGTTGCGAAGAATTACGAGCCGGTGGTTTTTTACCCGCACATTCAAAAAGTGAGAAAGGATTAGAAAACGTATCAGGGGTAACGAAAAGTCCAGATAAAGATAGCAGTGCTACCGAACTATCTAGTAAAGAGGCTCAAGAGGGAAACCAGGTTGAATTGACATCACTGAAAGACGTGACATCCATCCCAATTTCAAAAGCTTCTTCCAAGCAACCTGATAAATTACCTTTAACTGAAGCACAAAGACAACTGTGGGTTTTGAGCCAAATAGGGCAAGAAGGTTCGCTTGCCTATAATGTTTACACAACCCTTCAATTACAGGGCCCATTTCAACTGTCGGCAATGTGTCAAGCTGTACAGAAAGTCGTCGCTCAGCATGAAGCGCTCAGGACAATTATCAGCCACAATGGTGATTTTCAGCAGATTTTGCCAGAATTGAAGATAGATATACCCGTGCTTGATTTTTCAACAACGAGTGATGAAGGTAAATCTGAGGTGAATGCTTGGTTTATAAGTGAAAGTCAAAAGCCGTTCAACCTGAACCAAGGCCCACTCTTTCGTGCCTCTATTCTCAAGTTGGAAGAACAGCGCCATTTGCTGGTTCTGACCGCGCATCATATTGTAGTTGATGGTTTTTCAATAGGCATCGTGCTACAAGAAATAACATCGTTCTATTCAGCCGAATGTCAAGGTACCAAAACTCAACTGGACTCGCCCATGCAGTTCAGTGAATATGTACAGTGGCAAATACCGCAAATTCAGACGAAGGAAATGATAGCCCATGAATCTTATTGGCTGGAAAAGTTCGCTGATTATATGCCTGTTTTAGATTTACCAACTGATCGTCCTCGCCCACCGGTAAATACCTATCAAGGTAGCCGACAAACAGTACGACTTGATGGTGAGCTTTGTCGTGATCTCAAAAAGCAAAGTCAAAAACACGGTTGTACCTTATTTATGATGCTCATGTCCGTTTATACGACTTTACTTCACCGCTTGACCGGGCAGGATGATGTCGTTGTGGGCATTCCGGTTTTAGGACGGCCTTCTGAAGGGAGTGACAGGCTTGTTGGCTATTGTACCCATTTATTGCCCATAATGAGTTCCTTTGATAAAAGACAAACCTTCTCGGCATATCTGAAAGTGATGCGAAGTATTTTACTAGATGCTTACGAGCATCAAGACTACCCCTTCGCAAACTTAATCAACAAGTTAAATATAGCCAGAAATGCCAACCAAACGCCACTGGTATCGGCACTTTTTAACCTAGATCGGCCGGTTGCGATCCCGCCTATGTTTAATTTGGAGCCTAGCTGGTTTTCTCAACCTATCAGTTTCATCGCATTTGATATTGACTTCAATATCACTGAAATAGGCGATGAATTGGTGGTGGATTGTGATTACGACACCGATGTGTTGGATAAAGCGACTATTGAGCGGTGGCTTGAACATTTCCAAACGTTGCTGAAAGGAATCGTGGTCAACCCAGAACAACCCGTTTCAGAATTACCGTTGTTGAGCGAGGCTGAACGCCATACATTACTAGTCGAATGGAATGATACCCAAGCGGATTATTCTCATGACCGATGCCTTCATCAATTATTTGAAGCGCAAGTAGAATGCACACCCGATGCCGTTGCGGTGGTGTTTGAAGATCAACAGCTGACTTATAGAGAAATAAATAGCAAAGCCAATAAAATTGCTCACTATCTGCGTCGTCGTATCAGACGTAATGAATTTGTGGGTATTTTAGAAGAGCGTGGCATTGATTTTCTTGCGGCTATGCTCGGCATCCTGAAAGCCGGCGGGGCCTTTTTGCCGATTGATCCGAGTTACCCATATGATCGAGTCCTTTATATGGTGACGAATAGCCAAATTAATTCCTTGATTACTCGTAGCACGTTATTTGACAAGATCGCCATAGATGTAGAAAAAGACGGCTATTTGCGTAACGTGTTATGCCTTGATGGCAAGGAGTTAGGAGGGAATTATCAAGTCTACAACGGCACTGATCTCATCAACGAACCCGAAAACAATCCAAACTTCCTTAATGAATCGGTAGATATCGCCTATATGATATACACATCCGGTTCCACCGGTTTACCAAAAGGAACGATAGTAAGACACAATGGTGCGGTCAATCACATTTATGCTAAAGCTGAACAATTGCCTTTCCATCAAAACTCGGCATTTTTGCAGAGCGCGTCGTCGTCGTCGGATATTTCTGTGTGGCAATTTCTGGCACCGCTACTATTCGGTGGGCGTACTGTCGTCGTTGATTATGAGACAGTTTGTGATGCGGCCAAGCTATTTAAGGTCATTAAGTCACAACAAGTGACAGCAATTGAATTTGTACCGATTGTAATGCAGGGAGTCCTTGATCAGGTTGCAAAATTATCAGCTGAGGAACAGGCACTACCGGCATTAGAGTGGGCCATGGTGACTGGTGAGGCTGTTTCTACTTCACTTGTTAATCAATGGCAGCATACTTATCCTAATATTAAATTGGTTAATGCTTATGGGCCAACTGAAGCTTCTGATGATATTTGTCAAGCGGTGTTCGATAAACTGCTTCCCAAGGAACAACTCAATGTACCTATCGGTAAACCCTTGGCAAATTTGAACCTTTATGTGTTGGATCGGCAGCAACAATTGTTACCTATTGGGGTGTACGGAGAGATATGCGTGTCTGGTGTCGGCGTGGGTGCTGGTTATTGGCACAATGAAGAGAAGACTAAGGCTAACTTTGTCAATAATCCTTATGCCAATGACATATATAGTAACGTGATTTATCGAACTGGCGATTTAGGTCGTTGGTTGCCCGATGGTTCGTTGGAGTGTGTTGGGCGGCTTGATCATCAAGTCAAGATTCGTGGTTTCCGTATTGAGTTGGGAGAAATTGAAGTTATCTTGGCAGGACACCCGCAGGTACGAGAGGCCGTTGTTATAGACCGTGAAGATTCGTCTCACTTGAAACAATTGGTAGCCTATATTGTTACTCATCCGGTAACTACCCCAGTGGCTGCTAGTGACTTACGCCGATTTATCCAAGAGAAGTTGCCAGAATATATGGTGCCTTCGTATTTTGTAGTGCTTGAAAAAATACCACTCACTGTCAATGGTAAAATAGATCGTCGTGCGTTGCCAGCACCCTCTGGAAATGAATTGAAAACGGTTTATGTTGCGCCACGAACTCCTATAGAAGAACTGCTGACAAACATCTGGAGTGATATATTAGAGCAGCAACAAATTGGCATCCATGACGATTTTTTTGAACGAGGGGGACATTCCCTGCTAGGTACCCAAGTTATTTCCCGAATCCGTGATATTTTTTCTGTGGAAATATCCTTGCGTCAATTGTATGAATCACCTACGGTGGTTAGTTTAGCCAAGTCTATCGTCAAGCAGGAAACTCAACCTGGCCGAATTGAAAAAATTGCTAGATTACGCCAAAGGCTTGACAAAATGTCTGCCAATGAAATTAAAACGCTTCTTCAAAACAAAAAAAGAGGTGAATGACTATGGAAAAAACAGATTTAGCGAAAGAGGAATTACTAGCACTCTTGTTGGAAGAAGAGGAAGGGCTAAACGTTCTGGAAGAGGAAGGGCTGAACGTTTCTAGCGGGCAAGAAGAAATCGTCGCACGGGACAAAACGGTTGGTGAACCCTCACCTGAAAAAACCGAGTTAGTGAAAGATGAACTATTAGCACTCTTGTTGGAAGAAGAGGGGCTGGACGTTTCTACTGGGCAAGAGATCGTCGCACGGGACAAAACGGTTGGTGAACCACCACTGTCTTTCGCCCAGCAACGTCTCTGGTTTTTAGATCAACTGACCCCGGAGAGTCCCTCCTATAATATTCCCGCGGCCGTGCGTATTACCGGTACGCTCAGGATAGCCGTGTTGGAACAAACTTTCACCGAGATTGTCCAGCGCCATGAAGTCCTGCGTACTACCTTTGCTATGGGGCCAGATGGTCAACAGGTGCAAATCATCGAAACGTCAGATTTAACGACTAGATTGTTGCCGATTGTTGACTTACAAGCATTACCTACAGTAGTACAGTCTAGTGAGATGCAGCGTTTAGCCACCGAAGAAGCCCATCGCCCTTTTGATCTCGTTAAAGGGCCGTTGCTGAGACTGACGTTGTTACGGCTAAATACTGAGACATATATGATGCTTTTAACGATGCACCACATTATCTCGGATGGCTGGTCAATAGCAATATTTCTCCAAGAGATAGCTAGCCTCTATGAAGCCTTTTCAACAGGAAAACCTTCCTCTCTGCCAGCCTTACCCATTCAGTATGCCGATTTTGCGATTTGGCAACGTCAGTGGTTTGAGGAGGAGGGAGTACTGGAAACTCAGCTCAACTATTGGAAGCAACAGTTAACGGGGGCACCACCGGTACTGGAACTCCCGACTGATCATCCACGCCCGATTGTCCAAAGTTTTAAAGGTAATATCGAAAAATTTGAACTCAATGAGGCGCTAACAAAGCAACTGAAGATTTTGAGTCAGCGATCCGGGACAAGCCTTTTTATGACCTTACTAGCAGCCTTTGTGGTTTTACTATCCCGTTACAGTGGCCAGAAAGATCTTGTGGTCGGTTCCCCTATTGCCAACCGTAATCGTAGTGAAACGGAATTCCTGATGGGTTTTTTTGTCAATACCCTTTTGATGCGTATTACTTTGCCTGAGAAGATGACTTTTCGTGATTTGCTAGTGCAAACAAGACAAGTAGCTTTGGAAGCCTACGATCACCAGGATATACCATTTGAGCAATTGGTAGAGGCTTTACAACCCGCACGTAACTTGAGCCATTCACCACTATTCCAAGTGATGTTTGCTTTGCAGAATGCGCCCACGCGGCCATTGGAAATGTTGGGCTTGAACCTCGAAGTCTTGGAAGTAGAAACGACCATCTCAAAATTTGATCTGACTCTGGATATTGATGAAAGTGGCTCAGTACTCAAAGGAACTTTTGAATATAACACGGATTTGTTTGAGGTGGCCACCATTATCCGTATGATAGGACATTTTAAAACGTTGTTGGCCGGAATTATAGCCAATCCTGAGTATCAAGTGGCTCAATTGCCGCTGTTGAGTCAAACCGAAAAATACCAGTTGTTGAATGAGTGGAATGATACCCAAGTCTCGTATCCACAAGAAGACCAGTGTATCCCTCAGTTATTTGAGGCTCAAGTTAAGCGAACCCCGACAGCGGTGGCGGTGGTATTTCAAAACCAACAAATCACCTATCAAGACTTGAATGTGCGGGCAAATCAACTGGCGTACCATCTGCAAACATTAGGTGTTCAAACCGAAACGCTCGTCGGCCTCTGTGTCGAACGCTCTTTAGAAATGGTCATAGGATTATTGGGTGTTCTCAAAGCCCGGGGCGCGTATGTGCCATTAGATCCCAACTATCCCCAACAGCGGCTTGCCTTTATATTAGAAGACTCACAAATCCGTGTGCTGTTGAGCCAATCTCACCTCAAAGAGAAATTGCCTTCCCATCAAGCCCAAGTGATTAACTTAGATACTTTTGGTGAGAGAGGCCCACGGCTGTGTGAGGATAATCCCGTCAGTCAAGTAGCACCTTCCAATTTGGCTTATGTGATTTATACGTCCGGGTCCACAGGTCAACCCAAGGGAGTAGCGATTGAGCATCACAGTACGGTGGTATTGCTTAGCTGGGCCAAAGATATTTTCACGCCCAAACAACTTTCTGGGGTTCTGGCCTCAACTTCTATCTGTTTTGATCTTTCCGTTTTTGAGATATTTGTCCCCCTGAGTTGGGGGGGGACAACCATTGTGGTTGAAAATGCATTGCATTTACCTCAATTATCCAACAAATGCAATGTCACTTTAGTTAATACGGTTCCCTCAGCAATAGCGGAGTTAGTCAGAACGGATGGTATCCCGGCTTCCGTGCCGGTGATTAATTTAGCGGGTGAAGCCCTTAAAAAAGAATTAGTCCAAAAAATCTATCAACAAGAAACCGTACACCACGTTTTCAATTTATATGGGCCTTCTGAAGATACGACTTATTCTACTTTTGCTTTATTGGAAAAAGGGAATCCTGATTCACCCAGTATAGGCCGCCCTATTGCCAATACTCAAATCTACATTTTAGACCGTCATTTGCAACCTACCCCCATTGGCGTTCAGGGCGAATTACACATTGGTGGCAAGGGTTTAGCTCGCGGCTATCTCAACCGCCCAGAATTAACGGCCAAAAAATTTATCAAGAATCCCTTCAGCGAGGAACGTGGTTCACGCCTCTATAAAACCGGTGACTTAGCTCGCTATCTACCTGATGGTAATATTGAATACTTGGGCCGCATAGATAACCAGGTTAAAATTCGGGGTTTTCGGATAGAACTGGGCGAAATCGAAGCGGTATTGGGACAACATGTTCAAGAGAATGCGGTTATTGTCCATGAAACCTCGGCAACGGACAAACGTTTAGTCGCCTATATCGTGCCGCATCAAGAGCAAACCCTTGAAAATACAGAATTACGTGCGTTCTTGAAAGAACGGCTGCCCGATTACATGGTTCCATCGGCCTTGGTTACCTTAGATGCCCTGCCACTCACGCCCAACGGTAAGATAGACCGTCGTGCCTTATCAATATTATCGGTAAGCCATGACCATTCAGAAGAACAATTTGTGGCTCCTCGGACCCCAGAAGAGGAACTGTTAGCCGGTATTTTCGCTGAGGTGTTGAGTGCCCCACAAGTCGGTGTCCATGACAATTTCTTTGAACTGGGCGGCCATTCTCTGCTCGCCACCCAAGTCATGTCACGAATTCGTGACACCTTTGAAGTTGAACTGCCATTGCGTGAATTGTTTGAATCACCGACGATAGGGGACTTGAGCGAACACTTAAGTACAACGCGTCGTTCCGCGGCTTTACCGCCGGTCACACTCGTTAATCGGGAACAACCGTTATCGTTATCTTTTGCCCAACAGCGTTTATGGTTCTTAAACCAACTGGAGGGTGAAAGTGCTACTTACAATATACCAGTCACACTACGTCTTGAAGGGCCGCTTCACCAAAATGCCCTGCTCAATAGTTTACAAACCCTCGTACAACGTCACGAGAACTTACGAACCGCTTTTCCAACGCGAAAGGGGCAACCGGTCGTTCAAATGGTCGAGAAGCCTTTCCAATTAAGCATTCTTTCTTTAACCGCCTTATCGCTTGAGCAACAACAACCAGAAGTACAACGGTTGGTAAACGAGTCTGCTGATCGTCCATTTAATTTAGAAACGGGGCCATTATTCCGTGCCACTTTGCTGCAATTGGGTAGCGAATCAGACGTGTTGTTGTTAAACATGCACCATATCATTGCTGATGGTTGGTCCATCTGGGTTTTGCTTCAAGAATTGAGTGCCCTATATGAGGCTTTTTCACTCGACAAGCCTTCTCCCTTGCCACCCTTATCAATTCAATATATAGATTTTGCTAACTGGCAACGGCAATGGCTCACTGGAGAAGTGCTTGAACAACAACTTTCTTATTGGAAACAACAATTGGCTGGGGTACCGACGTTACTGGAACTGCCCACTGATCACCCGCGTCCCCCAATGCAAAGTTATCAAGGAGCGAATTTACATTTTTCTCTATCGCCGGAACTGACGGAACAACTCCACCACCTGACTCAACAAGCCGGCACCACCCTTTTTATGACTTTGCTAGCCGCTTTTGCTACCTTATTGTCTCGCTACAGTGGCCAAAGCGATATTGTTATTGGTTCGCCCATCGCTAACCGTACCCATAGCTTCCTTGAATCCCTGATTGGCTTGTTTGTCAATACGCTAATGTTACGCCTGAACTTTGAAGACAATCCGCCTTTTATTGAGGTTCTGCAACAAGCACGAAGAGTGGCATTAGAAGCGTATGCTCATCAAGATATTCCTTTTGAACAGTTAGTTGAGGAACTACAACCAGAACGCTCCCTGAGTCACTCGCCGCTATTTCAAGTGATGTTTGATTTACAGAGTGTCGAGATGCCCATGGAACTAGTTGGACTTAGTGTAACACCGGTAGAAGTGGAAAGCACTATCGCTAAATTTGATCTCACGTTGTCAATGGAAGAAACGGCTCAAGGTTTGATTGGGGTTTTTGAATACAGCACCGATTTATTTGAACGGGCTACGATAGAGCGATTGAGTGGGCATTTTTTAAGCTTACTCACGGGCATGGTGGAAAATCCACCGCAGTTGATTCACGAATTACCGTTGCTGACGGAGGCCGAACAACAGCAACTTTTGGCTTGGAACGAGACAACCGCCGATTATCCTCGTGACAAGACCATTGCCGAGTTGTTTGAAGAACAAGTAGAACAAACCCCGGATGCCGTTGCGGTGGTGTTTGAAGATCAACAACTGACCTATAGAGAATTAAATACCAAAGCCAATCAAATTGCACACTATCTGCGTCGCCGTATAATGCGTAATGAATTTGTGGGTATTTTAGAAGAGCGTGGTATTGATTTTCTTGCAGCTATGCTCGGCATCCTGAAAGCCGGCGGGGCCTTTTTGCCGATTGATCCGAGTTATCCCGATGATCGGGTGCTGTATATGGTGACAAATAGCCAAATTCATTCCCTGATTACTCGTCGCACGTTATTTGACAAAATCGCGACAGATGTAGAAAAGGGCGGCTATTTGCGTGCGATGTTGTGCCTTGATGGCGAAAAAGGGGAACTACGGGGGATTTATCAATTCTATAACGGTACTGAACTCGCCAACGAACCCAAAAACAACCCAAGCTGCCTTAATGAACCGACAGATATTGCCTACATGCTATACACTTCCGGTTCAACCGGTTTACCAAAAGGGGCGATGGTGAGACACAATGGTGCGGTCAATCATATTTATGCCCAATTTGACCAATTAGCTTTCCATCAAAACTCGGCCTTTTTGCAGAGTGCACCGTCGTCGTCAGATATTTCCGTATGGCAATTTCTTGCTCCGCTACTCATCGGTGGACGGACTGTTATCGTTGATTTTGAGACCGTCTGTGATTCGGCCAAGTTATTTCAGGTCATTAAATCACAACAAGTCACGTTGATTGAATTGGTACCCGTTGTCATGCAGGGTGTCCTTGATCTGGTAGCACAATTGCCACCAGAGGAACGGGTGCTACCGGCGTTAGAATGGGCAATGGTGACTGGTGAGGCGGTTTCAACATCACTCGTTAATCAATGGCTGCAAACTTATCCTAATATTAAATTGGTTAATGCTTATGGGCCAACTGAAGCCGCTGATGATATTTGTCAAGCGGTATTAGACAAACCGCTTCCCAAGGAACAAATCAATGTACCTATCGGCAAACCCTTGGCAAACTTGAGTCTTTACGTGTTGGATGCGCAACAACAATTGTTACCTATTGGGGTGTACGGAGAGATCGGCGTGGCGGGTGTCGGCGTGGGTGCAGGCTATTGGCGCGATGAAAAGAAAACCAGAGCCAGCTTTGTCAATAATCCTTATGCCAATGACACATTTAGTCGCGTGATTTATCGAACCGGCGATTTAGGTCGTTGGTTGCCCGATGGCTCACTGGAATTTATTGGACGGCTTGATGATCAAGTCAAAATTCGTGGTTTCCGCATTGAATTGGGCGAAATTGAAGCCGTGTTGGGACAACATCCACTGATAGCACAGAATACAGTTATTGTCAATGAAGCGTCTCAAACGGATAAACGTTTAGTGGCTTATCTGCTGCCAAATAAAGAGCAAGTCATTGAAAAAACAGCATTACGCACGTTTTTGGAAGAACGGTTACCTGTTCATATGATACCCTCGGCCTTTGTCACGTTAGAGGCTTTGCCGCTGACACCTAACGGTAAAATAGACCGCCGTGCTTTAGCGAAGTTATCAGTAAGCTATGACCGTTCAGAAGAACAATTCATGGCGCCTCGGACTCCAGAAGAGGAATTGTTAGCCGGTATTTGGGCTGAGGTATTGGATGTCTCGCGAGTCGGTGTCCATGACAATTTCTTTGAACTGGGTGGCCATTCTCTACTCGCCACGCAAGTGATATCAAGGCTCCGTGACACGTTTGAAATTGAACTTCCCGTGCGCGTATTGTTTGAAGCGCCGACGATACAAGCTCTGAGCGAACACCTTGGAACAGCCCGTCGGGAGTCTGCTTTACCTCCGATAACACTTGTGAATCGGAACGAGCCATTACCGTTGTCTTTTGCCCAACAGCGTTTATGGTTCTTAAACCAACTAGAGGGCGAAAGTGCGACTTACAATATACCAGACGCACTACGTCTTGAGGGGCCGCTTCACCAAAATGCCCTTCTCAGGAGTTTACAAACTCTCGTACAACGTCATGAAAACTTACGAACCGCTTTTCCAACGCTAAAGGGGCAACCGGTTATTCAAATTGTCGATAAGCCTTTCCAAGTAAACACTCTTTCTTTAACGGCCTTATCGCTTGAAAAACAACAACTAGAAGTGCAATGGCTGATGAACAGCGATGCCAATCGTCCTTTTGACTTAGAAACCGGGCCGTTATTCCGTGCCAGCTTGCTTCAACTAAGTGCCGAGTCACACGTTTTATTGTTAAACATGCATCATATCATTTCGGATGATTGGTCCGTTGGGGTTTTGATTCAGGAATGGCGTGTTCTTTACGAAGCCTCTGTGCAAGGTCAACCTTCGCCCTTGCCAGCATTGCCGATTCAATATGTGGATTTTGCTAACTGGCAACGGCAATGGTTACGTGGTGACGTGCTTGAAGAACAACTCCATTATTGGAAACAACAATTGGCTGGGGCCCCGGCATTACTGGAATTACCGACGGACCATCCGCGTCCACCCGTGCAACGTTTCCAAGGAGCGAGTTTACCGATTTCCCTCTCAAAAGAATTGTCCGTGCAACTGAAACACCTGAGTCAGCAAAACGGAACGACCCTGTTTATGACACTATTGTCGGCCTTTGCCACCTTATTATCTCGCTACAGTGGCCAAAGCGATATTGTCATTGGCTCGCCTATCGCTAACCGTACCCATAGTCAAACGGAATCCTTGATCGGCTTTTTTGTCAATACACTGGTGTTACGCCTTGATTTGTCTGACAATCCGCCTTTTGAGACGCTTTTGCAACAAGCTCGACGAGTCGCATTAGAGGCTTACACCCATCAAGATATTCCTTTTGAGCAGTTGGTTGAGGGACTGCAACCTGCCAGAGATATCAGTCACTCGCCACTGTTCCAGGTGATGTTGGTGTTACAGAATGCACCACAGTCGAACTTGGAATTGTCGGGACTGACTTTAACCCCGTTAGAAACGGAAAGCACTATCGCTAAATTTGATCTGACGTTGTTAATAGAAGAAACCGATCAAGGAATCGTGGGTGGATTTGAATATAACACCGATTTATTTGAAGCCACAACAATAGAACGCTTGAGAGAACATTTATATACTTTACTCACAGGCTTAGTGGCAAATCCACAGCAGCCGATTCACGAATTACCTTTGCTCACCGAGGCCGAACAACAACAATTATTGGCTTGGAACGACACAGCCACCGATTATCCGCGTGACCAGACCATTGTTGATTTGTTTGAAGAACAAGTAGAACAAACCCCCGATGCCGTTGCGGTGGTATTTGAAGATCAACAACTGACCTATAGAGAATTAAATATTAAAGCCAATCAACTGGCCCATTATTTACAAAATATCGGTGTAAAACCCGAGGTATTAGTTGGCATTTGCGTTGAGCGTTCTTTGGAAATGGTGAGTGGGCTATTAGGCATTCTCAAGGCGGGGGGCGCATACTTGCCACTTGATCTGGCTTATCCCAAGGCGCGTTTGGCGTTTATGTTGGAAGATGCGAAGGTGCCGGTGTTGTTGACTCAAGAAAGCTTAACAGAGAAACTGCCAGAAACTAAAACGCCGGTGGTTTGTTTGGATCTTGAGGCAGAAACGCTGTCACGGTATCATTCTGAAAATATCATCAGTGGGGTAGGGCCTGAAAATTTGGCTTATGTGATTTATACGTCGGGTTCTACTGGTAAACCTAAAGGCGTTTTAATTCCTCACTCTAATGTGACTCGCCTGTTTGCGGCGACACAATCGATGTTTCACTTTAATAACCAAGATGTATGGACACTCTTTCACTCTTACGCCTTTGACTTTTCAGTTTGGGAACTTTGGGGAGCTTTGCTTTATGGGGGAACTCTGGTCGTCGTACCTTATTTTGTATCGCGTTCACCAAAGGCTTTCTATGAATTACTTGGTAATCAAGGTGTTACGGTTCTGAATCAAACGCCGTCCGCATTTCGTCAAGTCATTCAGATAGAAGAACAACAAGGAATTTGTTCTGATTTGAACTTACGAGTCGTCATTTTTGGTGGCGAAGCCTTGGAATTTAAGAGTTTGACACCTTGGTTTGAGCGACATGGTGACCGGATTCCTCAATTAGTCAATATGTATGGCATCACTGAAACCACGGTGCATGTCACTTATCGCCCTTTGACCAAGGCGGATTTAAACAGTCTAGGCAGTGCTATTGGTATTCCAATACCTGATTTGCAAGCCTATATACTAGACAGTCATCATATGCTCTCACCCATCGGTGTTCCGGGTGAACTCCACATCGGCGGTGCCGGCTTAGCTCGCGGCTACCTCAACCGCCCAGAATTAACTGTCGAAAAATTTATCAAGAATCCCTTCAGCGAGGAACATGGTTCACGCCTCTACAAAACCGGCGACTTAGCTCGCTATCGACCTGATGGTAATATTGAATACTTGGGCCGCATAGATAACCAAGTTAAGATTCGTGGTTTTCGGATTGAACTTTCGGAAATCGAAGCAGTGTTGGGACAATATTCCTTCGTTAAAGAAAGTGCTGTGGTTGTCCATGAAATCTCTCAAACGGACAAACGTTTAGTCGCCTATCTCGTGCCGTATCAAGGACAAGAGATTGAAAAGACGGAATTACGTGCTTTCCTGACTTCACTCTTGCCAGATTACATGATCCCCTCGGCCTTGGTGACCTTAGAGAGCCTACCACTCACGCCCAACGGAAAAATAGATCGTCGTGCCTTATCGATGTTATCGGTCAACCATGACCGTTCAGAAGAACAATTTGTCGCACCTCGCACACATGAGGAAGAACTGTTGGCAGGGATTTGGGCGGATGTGTTGAGTGTCTCGGTCTCGCGAGTCGGTGTCCATGACAATTTCTTTGAAGTGGGTGGCCATTCTCTGCTCGCCACCCAACTTATGTCACGGATTCGTGACAGCTTTGAAGTTGAACTGCCCCTGCGCTTTATGTTTGAGAAACCGACCATTGCTGAACTTGCTGAGAGCATTGAAACGTTCCGTATGGTGGTGCAACCGATTACCACAGATATTTCAGAAGAAGAATGGGAAGGAGGAAGATTATGAAAACCATTGAAGCATTTTTGTCTCATCTTAATCGTCTCAAAGTCAAGCTATGGGAAGATAAAGAAGAGTTATGTTATAAAGCACCTAAGGGAGTCATAACACAAGCTTTATTCACAGAGATCGCTGAACGCAAAACTGAAATTATCACGTTTCTGCGCCAAGCGACTATTGCCACACGCGCTCATCTGCCACCCATTGTGCCGTTATCACGAGATAAAGACTTACCTTTGTCTTTTGCCCAACAGCGTTTATGGTTCTTGAACCAATTTGAGAGCGACAGTGCGACTTACAATATACCAGCCGCACTACGTCTTGAGGGGCCGCTTTACCAAGATGCCCTTATCAAGAGTTTACAAACCCTCGTACAACGTCACGAGAACTTACGAGTTGCTTTCCCAACGCGAAAGGGTCACCCGGTCGTTCAAATTGTCGAGAAGCCTTTCCAATTAAGTGTTTTGGATTTAACCGCCTTATCGCTTGAAAAACAACAACCCGAAGTGCAACGGTTGGTGAACCTTGATGCCAATCGTTCTTTTGACTTAGAAACGGGGCCATTATTCCGTGCTACCTTGCTTCAATTAAGTGCGGATTCACACGTTTTGTTGTTAAACATGCACCATATCATTTCGGATGGTTGGTCCGTCGGGGTTTTGGTACGGGAGTTCAGTGCTATTTATGAAGCATTCGTGCAAGATCAACCCTCACCCTTGCCACCGCTGCCGATTCAATATGTGGATTTTGCTAACTGGCAACGGCAATGGCTACGTGGCGAAATACTTGAAGAACAAATCCGTTATTGGAAACAACAATTGGCCGGGGGGCCAGCATTACTAGAATTGCCGACCGACTCTCCACGTCCGCCGGTGCAACGTTTTCGTGGAACCAGTTTACCGGTGGCACTCAAGCCAGAACTCACCGCTCAATTGAAACATTTAAGTCAGCAAGCCGGCACCACTCTGTTTACTACGCTGCTGTCGGCGTTTGCCATCTTATTGTCTCGCTACAGTGGGCAAAGCGATATTGTCATTGGTTCTCCCATCGCTAACCGCACTCATAGCTTCACAGAATCCTTGATTGGCTTTTTTGTCAATACGTTAGTGTTGCGCCTTAATCTTTCTGGTAATCCGCCTTTTGATAACGTTTTACAACAAGCACGACAGGTAGCGTTGGAGGCGTATACTCATCAGGATATTCCTTTTGAACAATTAGTAGAAAAACTTAAACCAGAAAGGAATATGAGTCACTCGCCGCTGTTTCAGGTCATGTTCGTCTTGCAGAATGCGCCGATGTCGGGCTTAGAATTAGCCGGGCTGAGTTTAACACCGTTAGAAGCAGAAAGCGTTATCGCTAAATTTGATCTGACGTTGTCAATGGAGGAAACGGCAGACGGTTTTTTGGTCGGTGGGCTGGAATATAACACAGATTTATTTGAACGTCTTACAATAGAACGTCTGATAGGGCATTTAAAGACTTTGCTCAATGGTTTAGTGGCCAATCCACAGCAGCCGATTCACGAATTCCCTTTGCTCGCCGAGGCAGAACAACAACAATTATTGGCTTGGAACGACACAGCCACCGATTATCCGCGTGACAAGACCATTGTAGATTTGTTTGAAGAACAAGTAGAACAAACCCCCGATGCCGTTGCGGTGGTATTTAAAGATCAACAACTGACCTATAGAGAATTAAATATTAAAGCCAATCAACTGGCCCATTATTTACAAAATATCGGTGTAAAACCCGAGGTATTAGTTGGCATTTGCGTCGAGCGTTCCTTGGAAATGGTGAGTGGGCTGTTGGGCATTCTTAAGGCAGGGGGTGCTTACTTGCCACTTGATCCGGCTTATCCAGAAGCACGCTTGGCGTTTATGTTGGAAGATGCCCAAATACCCGTCTTGTTGACTCATTCTACTTTAGTGAAAGGCTTGCCATCACATCAAGCTCAAACGATTTGCTTAGATACGGATTGGAACAAATTATCACTGCTCAGTGAAAACAATTTGCTCACTGAGATGACTCCAGATAACTTAGCTTATGTGAATTACACCTCTGGCTCAACGGGTCAACCTAAAGGTGCTGAAATTCGCCACCGTGGTGTCACTCGTCTCTTGTTTTGTGTAGATTATATTCATTTGGATGCCAGTCAAGTCTTTCTCCATATGGCACCCATTTCTTTTGATGCTTCTACTCTTGAAATATGGGGGGCTTTGTTACAGGGTGGCCAATGTGTCCTATTTCCCAGTAATATTCCTACTATCAAGGAATTAAACGAGGTTTTACAAAAACATCATGTGACCATTCTTTGGTTAACCGCAGCACTATTTAATTCTATCATTGATAAAGCACCAGACATTTTGTCTGGTATTCGTCAACTGTTGGTGGGTGGAGAAGCTCTGTCGGTACCTCATATTCGTCGCGCCCTTGATGCTTTACCAGCCACTCAACTTATCAATGGGTATGGTCCCACCGAAAGCACCACTTTTACTTGTTGTTATCCTATACCTAAGTCACTCGATAACAACTTGTCATCCATTCCCATTGGCTGTCCCATTGGTAACACCCAAGTCTATATTCTGGATGCTTGGCTACAATCAACACCGCTCGGAGTACCGGGCGAATTACACATTGGTGGTGCCGGACTTGCCCGAGGTTATCTCAATCGTCCCGAGTTAACTCAAGAGAAATTTATCCCTAATCCATTTAGTCAAGAGCCAAAAGCGCAGTTATACAAAACAGGTGATTTAGTCCGTTATCGAACTGACGGCAAGATTGAATATTTAGGCAGGATTGATAATCAAGTCAAGATTCGGGGTTTTCGGATTGAACTGGGTGAAATTGAAGCTGTCTTATCACAACATCCAGCCACACGAGAGAATGCCGTAGTTGTCCATGAAACCTCGGCAACGGACAAACGTTTAGTCGCCTATCTCGTGCCGCATCAAGAGCAAACCCTTGATAATACAGAATTACGTGCGTTCTTGAAAGAACGACTGCCCGATTACATGATACCATCGGCCTTTGTCACGTTAGAGGCCATGCCGCTCACGCCAACCGGTAAGATAGATCGCCGTGCCTTACCAGAACCTGAGGGTACTCGTCCACAGCTAGAGGCCGCTTACGTCATGCCCCAAACGGATGCAGAACAACGCATTGCGGCCGTTTGGCAACAATTACTGCAAATTGAGAAAGTGGGTATTCATGACAATTTCTTTGAAGTGGGTGGTCATTCATTACTGATGATACAGGTGCAAAGCGAGTTGCAGAAGCGCTTTAAGCAACCGCTATCCATGATTGAACTGTTTCAATATACCACTATACATGCGTTGGCGAAACATTTAACTCAGGATAAGACCCAAAAAACCTCTGGGGTTTTGAAAACGTCGGCGTTATCAGGTGGCAGCAGCAAAGAGATTGCCATTATTGGCATGTCGGGTCGTTTCCCGGGTGCTCAAGATGTTGATAGCTTTTGGCAAAATCTACGCAACGGTATTGAGTCAATCACCTTTTTTTCGGATGAGGAATTGTTGGCTGAAGGTATTGATCCCGCTTTACTGAATGAACCCAATTATGTTAAAGCCAATGGCATTTTGGAGGATATTGAATTATTTGATGCCGCTTTCTTCGGTTACTCGCCGGGAGAAGCGGAAATCCTCGATCCACAACAACGTCTATTCTTAGAATGTGCTGTCGGAGCGATTGAAAATGCGGGTTACGATGTGAATCGGATTAAAGGGCAAGTAGGTGTTTTTGCGGGTATTAGCATAAGTGACTATTTGTTAAACCATATTTTTTCCCATCAATCTCTCATGGAATCCGTTGGTGAGTTTCCACTGTTGTTAGCGAATGATAAAGACTTTTTGTCCACCCGCATTTCCTACAAACTCAACCTGACGGGGCCAAGTATCAATGTGCAAACCGCCTGTTCCACCTCATTGGTTGCTGTCCATCTCGCCAGTCAAAGCTTGCGGAATGGTGAGTGCGACATAGCGTTAGCAGGTGGCGTTTCAATACAAACGCCACAAAAAGTAGGCTACCTGTATCAGCCAGACATGATTGTTTCTCCAGATGGTCATTGTCGGGCTTTTGATGCCAAAGCACAAGGTACCATTGGTGGGAGTGGCGTTGGTATTGTGGTACTCAAAAGATTAGATCAAGCATTGGCTGATGGCGATTATATTCATGCCGTTATTAAAGGTTCAGCTATTAATAATGATGGTGCCTTGAAAGTCGGCTACACAGCCCCCAGTGTTGACGGTCAAGCTGCTGCGATTGCGGAGGCGATGAGAGAAGTCGATCCGGAAACGATTACTTATATAGAAACCCATGGTACCGGAACGACCTTGGGTGATCCCATTGAAGTCGCGGCAATGACTCAGGCCTATCAACAAAGGACTCAGAAAAAAGGCTTTTGTGCGATTGGTGCTGTTAAAACCAATGTGGGCCATTTGAATGCAGCGGCTGGGGTGACGGGTTTGATTAAATCGGTGCTGGCACTCAAACATAAGATGTTACCGCCTAGCCTATATTTTGAACAACCGAACCCCAAAATTGATTTTGCCAACAGCCCCTTCTTTGTGAACAACACACTGTCTGAGTGGAAATCGGATGGCGTTCATCGTTGCGGAGTCAGTGCTTTTGGTATGGGGGGAACTAACGCCCATGTTGTTCTTGAAGAAGCCCCACCAAGAGAACCGGCAAGCCCGGGAAGAGCTTGGCAGTTGTTAACGCTTTCCGCCAAAACCGATTCGGCCCTTAAAGCGGCGGCCATGAATTTAGCCATATATCTTAAAGAACATCCAGAAATAAATTTTGCTGATGTAGCGTACACCTTGCAGGTAGGCCGCCAAACTTTCAAGCACAGAGGTATGGTGGTTTGCCATGAGGTGAACGAAGCGATCAAGGTACTGGAGACATTTGACCCAAAGCGCATAAGCATCTATGCCTCTGAACCTCGTGAACGCCCGATTGCGTTTATGTTTCCGGGACTTGGCGATCATTATGTGAATATGGCTAAAGGTCTTTACCAGAGTGAAAAGATATTTCGTGAACAAATTGATTTTTGCTGTGATTGGCTCAAACCGTTGTTGGGCCTTGATTTGCGGGAATTACTTTATCCCAACATAGAAGCCACTGAGAAGAGTGAATCGACCATTGTCGAGTCAAAGTTTGATTTAAGAAAAATGCTTGCTCCTCAACCGGAGTCTGCCGATGGCTCTAGCCAAAAACTGAATCAAACGATCTTCACGCAGCCGACCGTTTTTGTGCTGGAGTACGCCCTGGCAAAATTATGGATGTCGTGGGGGATAATACCCCAAGCCATGATAGGGTATAGTATTGGTGAATATGTGGCAGCCTGTATAGCCGGTGTCATCTCACTGGAAGATGCCTTGCGTCTGGTGGCTGAAAGAGCCAAGATGATAGACAAACTACCCTTGGGTAGTATGTTGGCCGTGCCACTCTCGGAAGCAGAGATTCTGCCTCTACTAACCGAAGAACTCTCCTTGGCAATCATTAGTACCCCAAAACAATGTGTGGTTTCAGGACTACCCAAAGCAATAGGGGAGTTTGAGATAAGACTGAAAGAAAAAGAGATTGTCTGCCGTCGCTTACAATCTTCTCATGCATTTCATTCCTGGATGATGGACGGATGTAGCGAACCATTAGGGAAACTTATAGCAAACATACCCCTAAAACCACCGACAATTCCCTATATTTCCAATGTAACGGGAACTTGGATTACGAAAGAACAGGCCACCGATCCGCATTATTGGGTGCAGCATACCGGTCATACCGTGCGTTTTGCTGATGGAATTGACACGCTATTGCAAACACCTGATTGGATTTTTTTTGAAGTGGGGCCTGGTCGAAGCTTAGGAAGTTTTGTGTTTCAGCATCCGGCCATCCAAAAGATTGAAGAGAGAGTTGTGCTTTCATCATTGCGGCATATGAATGAGCAACAAGCGGACGATGCCTTTCTACTCAACATATTAGGTCAACTTTGGCTGGCTGGTATCCAAATCAAGAGTTCTTCCTTTTATGGTGAAGAGATACGTTACCGTCTACCTTTACCCTCCTATCCTTTTGAACGTCAGCGTTACTGGATTGAGCCTTCAACAGACACTGCTACCCGGGAGATTTCCGCCTCATCGGCCTCACCGGCTAAAAAGTCAGACATTGCCGATTGGTTTTATCTGCCTTCGTGGAAACGTTCTGTGCTCCAGACGCCTCTTTTGAAAACCTCTGAACCATACCGGTGTCTTGTGTTGATGGATGAATGGGGCCTCGCTAGCCAACTGGTGAAACGATTGGAACAGCTGGGCCATGAAGTCATTACAGTGAGAATGGGAACCACATTGACTCGGTCGAGTGAACGCGACTATATCCTTAATCACCAAAACAGTGATGACTATGAAGCTTTGTTCAAAGAACTTAGCACACTCGACAAGATGCCACATAAGATTGTTCATTTGTGGACTATCACACAGAATGATTGTCTTAACGCCACCGGATTTGAAGAGGTTGAAAAAGCTCAAGCCTTAGGATTTTACAGTCTGCTGTTTATAGCACAAGCCCTTGGAAAGCTCAATTTTACTGATGCGCTTCAACTTATGGTCGTGTCAAACCATTTACTAGCGGTGACTGAAACAGAAGTGTTGTGCCCGGCAAAGGCGACTGTACTTGGCCCACTTAAGGTCATGGGACAAGAATATCCAAACATTCATTGTCGAAGCATCGATGTTGTTATTTCCTCATCAGAAGAAACTGAGGTGATAGACACATTGCTAATGGAAATGACAAGCAAATACGCCGATCGCGTGATTGCTTACCGTGGCCGGCAACGCTGGGTACAAACTTTTGAACCGGTCAGATTGCTTGAACCCGCTGAAGAAACCTCACCGTTAAGAGAAGGAGGAGTCTATCTGATTACCGGTGGACTGGGAAAAATTGGCTTGGTGCTGGCAGAGCATCTGGCAAAAACAGTGCGAGCCAAATTGATCTTGACTGGGCGTTCAACTTTTATCGCTTCCAAGGAGTGGAAGAATTGGCTGACCACTCACGATGAACATGATGAGATCAGCCTCAAAATCAAAAAAGTGCAAGCCCTTGAAGAACTGGGTGCCGAAGTTTTTATAGCCCGTGCTGATGTGGCTAATCAGCAACAAATGCAAGAAGCGATAACAATGGCAGAGGAACGGTTTGGTCAAATCAATGGGGTAATTCACGCAGCCGGCGTTGTTGAGGACAGTTCATTTAGCTCTATTGAAGAAAGTCGCAAAACTCATTGTGAACGGCAATTTCAGCCAAAAATATACGGTACCTTGGTATTAGAAAAGGTTTTGGAAAAGAACAAACTTGACTTTTGTTTCTTGATGTCTTCCTTATCCTCTGTTTTAGGCGGATTAGGATTTGTGGCTTATTCAGCCGCCAATATCTTCATGGACGCTTTCGCTTACCAACAGAACCGGAGCAAAAAGTCGGTGCCTTGGCAAAGCGTGAACTGGGATGGTTGGCAATTTGACAACAACAATACGGAGCCAAGTTCCTCTATTGGAACCACAGTGGCTGAATTTGCGTTCCAAGTGGATGAAGGTGTCAATGCCTTGCGAAGAGTTTTATCCTATCCTCAACTCACTCAGTTAGTTGTCTCAACGGGTGACTTACAAACTCGGATCGAGCAATGGGTACTACTTGAATCCAAACAAAAGGAAAGCGGGAAATCCTCTACACGCTATGCTAGGAATTTGACGACCCCTTATGTGGCCCCTAGTAATGAGGTAGAGCAGAAGCTAGCTGATATCTGGCAAACCCTCTTGGGGATAGAGCAAGTAGGGATACATGATAACTATTTTGATTTGGGCGGACATTCCCTGTTAGCCGTGCGCTTGATGGGGCAGATTGGACAGCAGTTTGGAGAACACCTACCTATCGCTACGCTGTTAGAAGGCCAAACCATTGAAAAACTCGCTCATCTACTACTTCGTCAGAACACCACAGACTCTTGGTCTTCTTTGGTACCTATTCAGCCAAAGGGTTCAAAACCACCTTTTTTCTGCATCCCTGGGCTGGGTGGTAATGTGATTTATTTATATGAGTTAGCACGTTGCTTAGGCATTGAACAACCGTTTTATGGTTTGCAAGCGGTAGGATTTGACGGGGAATCTGAACCTCATACGACTATTGAAGAGATGGCCGCCCATTCTATTCGAGAAATACAAACCGTACAGCCAGAAGGGCCTTATCTGCTCGGTGGTCATTCTTTTGGTGCTAAAGTGGCTTTTGAGATGGCTCAACAGCTACAAAAACAGGGGCAAGAAGTGGCACAACTGGTCATTTTTGATACAATCTCACCTCAGTATTCTAACGAACCAATAGGTGTTGATTGGGATGAAGTTCAATGGTTGATGGCAGCCGCTAAAGTAGTAGAAGAGTGGTTAGAAACACCTCTTGAAGTCACAGAAACTGTCCTCCAATCCATCGAACCGGCAGAACAATTAAGCTATTTCCATGAACAATTAAAACGAGTAAACCTTTTTCCACTTGATAGCGATATCAAAAAAGTTCGTGGCTTTGTAGAAGTTTACAAGGCGAATATTCAAATGCATCATCTTTATGTGCCACTGGAAATTTCTCCAACTCGCATTAGCCTCTTTAAGGCGGCCATTGAGGACTCTGAAGAAATCCTCTCTGACAGATTATCTGAGATTCTACGCGAGCCAACTTGGGGGTGGAATCAGTTGTCGGAAGGCTCAGTGGCTATCCAGGTTGTCCCGGGCGATCATATGACTATGATGAATCAGCCTCATGTGCAAGTGCTTGCCGAACAATTGAAAGTTTGTTTTGAACAAGCCGTGGCAAATGACTAATTAGTGTCCTAAGATAAGGAGTCTGGTTGTTTCGTTCATTACCAAGGTTTCTGGAATTCGTCCATAATGAACGAAACCTCAAAAATTCTGGATGGACACTAACTAATTAATAATGATTAATTAATCATTAATCATTAATCATTAATCATTAATCATTAATCATTAATCATTAATCACTGAACATTGATCACTGAATAAAGGAGATATTATGGAAATCAAAACCGTTGGCGTTATCGGAGCCGGCGTGATGGGAGTT
>QNER01000001.1 GCA_003646175.1 Candidatus Parabeggiatoa sp. nov. 1 | reverse complement strand
TAGGCATATCCTAATATCCAAATGGGTAAGTTATGCTTTTGCTGAGTAATACAGCAAGGGTAGCCTTTCAACCCTATAAATAACATAATTGTAATTCCTTATACTCTGGAATCCTTCTTATTGGCCTAAATTACTTCAGGTTTCTAAGAAAACGTGTCGGCACTGTTAAAAGTAAGTTAAGAAAATTCTTACGAGAAGGTGGTAAATGGATGGGCATCATAGAGTTGTCAAATACAGAAATAGTTACTATTTACAAGACATTATTTTTCAAACGTCATGGAAAGTTACCACTAGGTATTGAGAATTTTGATACCGTTTTATCTCACCTGAGAGATTGTTTATTTGGCAATGTTCTATTTTTTGATGAGAAGCCCATTTCAATTCAGATAATCTATAGAAACATATCTAAAAGAAAAATGAGTTTTGAATTTGTAAATGGTGCTTTCGACCCTAATTATAAAAGATATGCCCCTGGTTCGCTATTAATTTTTAAAAACACAACCGAAGCGGAAAAACTTGCTAAAGAAGCAGACTTAGAGTGCTATTACACATTTGCTAAATATGATGCCGACTATAAAGCAAAATGGTGTGAAATAAGTTCCATTTTTCAAACAACCATAAAATAAACCTAATTATGAATCAATTAAAAGATTTGGAGATTATTCCGACCAGAAAGGCTCTGGGAGCAGAAGTAAAGGGTATTGACTTTTCTTTACCACTCCCAGAAAATATTAGGTCTTTCTTGGTTGAGCAATGGAGCAAGCATCTTGTTTTGCTTTTTCGCAACCAAGAACTAACACAGGAACAACATATAAACGCAACAAAAGTTTTTGGAGAAATTCAAATTAGTGCCGCCAAGGCTTATCACACCGCAGCAAGGGAAAAGGAAGTTATGACTGCCGACTATCCTGAAATTTCAGTAGTGCATAATTTAGATAAAAATGGGAACCCGGTAATGAACAATAATAGCTTAGGAAGTGGTGAGGTTTATTGGCATAGTGATAATTCCTACATAGAAACCCCCCCTTCTGGTAGTATGCTTTACGCTAGAATCATTCCACCACATGGAGGCAATACCTGCTTTAGTAATCAATATTTGGCATATGAAACACTGCCTAATAATATATTAAAGGTAATAGAAGGAAAAACTGCGATTCACGATTCAAGCAGAGACGGAGCAAATGTGGCGCGTCCTGGGGTGAAAGTTCCAACGAATATATCTGAAGTTCTTGGCCCTCATCATCCTATTGTCCAAATCCATCCCTTGACAAGAAAAAAAGCGTTGTATTTGGGAAGAAGAAGAAAATACCCATCACAATACATTGATGGTATCACAGAAGAAGAAAGTACCCAAATACTCGATTTTTTATGGAATCATGCAACTAAGCAAGAATTTGTTTGGTGTCATAATTGGAAAGTTGGTGACTTACTTTTTTGGGATAATAGATGCACAATGCATTACAGAGCAGCCCATGACAAACATTACAAACGAGTATTACACAGAATACTAATAAAAGGTGAAAAACCAATTCCATCAAATAAGCCAAAAGCATAATCTATGAGCGCAAAAAAATTACTAACAGATATTAGCCAGAATGATATTTTAGATAGGATTTATTTTCAAGATGTAAATAATATTCCTAAAATTATTTTATCTATAGCAACAGTTAGAAGTGGAACAACAGCTTCTTTAAGAGTCTATAGTGAAGTAGGAATTCATTCATTCGCCCAACCAATGAAATCCATTTTTCGTTTCTTAGCGAAAGGAAAAAGCAATAAAGATTGTGACTGGTTAATTCCCAAAGAAGATGTGATTTATGTCAAGGAGACTTTGGGACCATTTAATATTGAAGAAGCTACGCTTAATCCCATAGAAACATTGTTTTACTTGTTTCACAATTTACTGAAAAACAAAGTCAATACAGAACATTTGACAAATGAAACATTGGCCTTAATGAAAAAAAAGGTTCATCTCATAGTTATGGGTAGGAATCCTTTCGACTCATGGTTTTCTAATAAGGAAACATATGTTAAATTTATGAAAGGAGTGAAAGAAAATGAAAAGTGGTATTATGATGTCACTTTGGAAGAACTCTTGTACTATCACTTAATTGCTTTTAGGCAAGTTCAAAAAGTCGCTACATTTGCGGAATATTTAGGAATTCCTATTAGTCATTACGTTGCAGAAGCGAATAAAGAGCCTGTTAAGGCCATTGGGAATTTATTTACTAGAATAGGGATAAACACAAAACCTTCCCTAAGTGATTGGACAAGAAAATCTCTGGTTGGTGGTCAAAACTCGAAAGTAAAAATTACAATTGATCATGCACCACAAAAACGGGCTGGACTGTTTGAAAAGGTAAACTTATCAAATAGTATAAAATATTTTGAGGGTAAAGGAGTATTGCTTCCCCAAAATGAAATCCAAATAATACAGAGTTCAGGAGTTACGGATATTTATAAAAAGTGGAAGGCAAATACAGAAAGGGATTTGGATATAAATTTGTAAAAAAAACTGAACTGGCGACAAACCTAAACCTTCCGAATGAAATGGGCAATCCTGTTGCCCACCACAACTACTCACCCGTCGGCTCTTTTGGCTCGAATCAAAAACTTGCACCCCCGGTGCTAACAACTCAAAACCGCCCTCAAATTCTGGTCCCAATTGACCACTTATCGCCACCACCCAAGCAGGATAAGGGACGAGGCCGAAAATAATATACGCCGTTTTTGACTTTGATAAATACTTTATCGTATTCAGTTGCGTAAGTTATTTGTTGCCGCGTCCCTAACACAACTTTCAAAAACGAACTATGGAAAAATATCACCAATCAAATAGATACGTGTTACAAGTGCCGGTAAATTACCCGAAACCAGAAGAAACGCATTGCTCGTCACATTTATTGATAAAAGAAAAGCGTTATATGATTTTAAGTTAAAAATCAAGCACTAACTCAAGGAAACCAGAAATTTTAATGCACGTCATAACGAAAACACCATTTACACAAGCAGCTAAAAAATATCCAAATGATGCACAAAACATCTTGGATGTGTATGCTAAATTAAATCGTGGATATTTTAAGGACATCCATGAATTACAAAAGCTTTTTTTATCAGCGGAACGTTATAAATATAAAGCAGACTGGTACACGATCAATATTGCGGGTAACAATATACGCCTAATTGCTTGCATCTTTTTTCAAACCCAAAAAGTTTTTGTAAAGCATATTGTTAATCATACAAAGTATGATAGGCTAAATCAAAAATATCGTAACGAGGTATAAATCATGCCACAGGCACAATTTCATGAAATCCTGAATCCTTACAATGAGTTGCTAAAAAAAGCACCGTTTTTAATTAAAATTCATGATGACTCCGGATACACGGTGGCTTTAGAATTTATTGAAAGGTTGATGGAAACGATGGGGGATAACCCTGACTCGCCGCTTTGGCCTTTGTTTGAGATGGTGTCTAAGGCAGTCGCTCATTATGAAGCGATGGAATATCCTGAAACAATCAATGAGTTAGAAAAACATTGCGGCCCTTTACCAACACTGCGTATTTTAATGGATCAATACCACCAAAATTTGTCTGATTTCCCTGAAATTGGTAATCAGGCGGTCGTATCCGAGGTTTTAAATGGCAAACGCGAGTTAAGTTTGGAACAAATACAAAAACTGGCCAAACGATTTGATCTGCCGATTTCAATATTTATAGATTAAATCAATGGGGCCAGACTTGATTGATTTACGTTTGGCTTAGCTTAAGAGACGCTGCCGAAAATAATATGCACAATCGATTCCAAGTTTTTGGCAAAAACAATTGTCGTGGCTGTTGTATAAGTGATTGGTTGCCATGTCCCTAACATAACCTTTAAAAACTCACTATGGAAAAATATCACCAATCAAATAGATACGTGTTACAAGTGCCGGTAAATTACCAGAAACCAGAAGAAACGCTAAGCGAATCACATTTAGTGAATGTGAGAAAAGCGTTACAAATCATTTTGGAAAATCACCCCGACGTTTTTGTCGCCAATTCCCCCGAAGAAGCACTACAAAAACTTGGATTTCATTTTCCAGAAAAAAAACAAAAAGGAGAAAAGAAGCCAAAAGGAAAATGGGCTGCAGTTGCAGAACAGTTGTCAACCCAACACACTTTAAGCCCCGAAGCCGGAAAAATCTTAGAGGAAGAGGGAAAAAAATTCCGAGAAGGGTTTGTTTTAGGAGATTATTTTGATAACCAAGAAAAATGATAAAAAAAATATTTATTAGATACATGCGCTCTTAATGCTTTAAAGAAGCCTTATGCGGATGGTCACATTCAACATGTCAGAAAATTGAGTTCATTGGATGATGACGATAAAATATGTGCTTCTATATTGAGCATTTATGAGTTGGAATATGGCGCGAGTCATACACCCAATTTGCAATTAGCCAATGAAACAAGACAAGCCATTCAATCTATACGAGACAGATTTGAAATTATTTCAATACCTTTAGGCGGTGGTGAAATTTTCGGTGCATTCAAAGAATTGTATAAAGAATGGGAATCATCGACTTGAAATAAAAAGAGACTTGGAACTAAAGCAATTATCAAACACAATGTCGATCTGATTATTGCTACCACTGCTTTAATAGAAGGTGCTATTTTAGTCACCAACGATACAATAGCACCCATTCTACAAGAAATTTGTAGTCAATTTCGTTATGAAGACTGGACAAAGTAACGCGGGCAAAATGGGGGCATACCTGATTGATTTATGATACTTCCCTGTTTTTCTATTCCCATTCAACGCGTTGGCTTAGCTTAAAAATAGGATACAGACGACATTTCCTTTTGTGTAATGAAAAAGCCCCTTGGCTTCTAAGCTTTGGGGCTTTTTTTATGCCTCAAACCAACCGAATAAAATGGGCAATCATCAACGACTCACCCTTCGGCTCTTTTGGCTTTTTCTCATAAACTTGCACCCCCAGCTCCAACAACTCAAAACCTCCCTCAAATTCTGGCCCCAATAGACCACTTATCGCAGCCACCCAAGCCGTTTAGCAAGTTTATTCAAATCAGCTTGAGTGGGTTTTGACATAAAATTAATGATAAGGGATAAGGGATAAAGATTTGTTATTAAAAAACAATCAATCCGTCAAATCCGTAAAGAAGTTGTACTTCCTACTTGCGCTCGTTCCAAACGCTCAATATATTTACACGTTTCATCCAAAGCCTTTCTTAAATCCGCATTCTCACCACGCTGCCTCTCCTACCATGCCCGTTATGCAAGCCATGCCATAAACCATAAATAGCAACCTATTGATATATAAGTTATCGTGTATGATAATTCCTTCAAAACATTGACATAAAATTGCACCTACGCAATTGCAATGGGCACAAAACCTTTTGGAAATTTTCTTGGGAAAATGCGAAAAAATCAGGCGGGGCATCGCAAAGGCAACACAAAAACATCAAAGTAACTTTGGTGAAAACATTGAGGTAAATTTTGGGCATAAAGTTGATACTAAAGCCAATAAATACCGGGTTTTACGGTTTTTTGTCAACTGCAAAATCGGGGCTGTGCAATTGCTTTTTCGGTGGATACCAAATATGATACTGGCTTTTGACTCTGGGGCATTCAAAACGCGCTTGATGACTTTTTATGTATGCTCAAATTTATGCAGACAAAATAATAGGTAAAAAAATGGTTAATGTTCACGATATCGCAAAATACTTTCTCCTAAAAGGAGATAATGAAGAAGAAAGCGGCATTTGTAATTTGAAACTGCAAAAATTGCTTTATTATGCTCAAGGTTTTTACTTAGCCTTATTTGAACTGCCTTTATTTGAGTCTAAAATTGAGGCATGGAGACATGGTCCCGTTTGTCCAGAGGTCTATCATAAGTATAAAAATCATGGCGGAAATCTTATTTCAGCACCGAAGAACTTTGAGCCAAGCTCGCTTTTTAGCCAATCGCTGATAGAGTTTTTAGATGAAGTGTATGAGGTTTTTGGTCAATTTAGTGCTTGGAAGCTAAGAAATCTGACTCATGACGAACCACCGTGGGTAAACAACGAAATCAATGCAAACGAAATTTCGGTGGCTGAAATGGCCGATTATTTTAAAACACGGGTTAAGTAAATGCCTAAGAAAAAGAGCATACCACAACCTAATGAAAATGAAGGAAAAAGACTTTCCAAGATTGAGCCGGTTGATTATGACAGCAAGCCCCCCATTTTTTCATTAGAAAGACTTATGCCTGGTTATTATTGTTTTTCTAATCTTGAGCAGAAAGATAAGGCAGCTTTTGCTGAGTCGATCTTTAAAAGAAGAAATATTCCGTGGAAAGAGATAAAAAACTTACCTCGTCATGGACTTGGGATAGAAAAAATTTCCAAATCAAGTATAAAAACAGCACTTCCTAAAAATATTACTGAAGATTTTAACTATTTTCTGGCTTTTCGATTCAGCGGCAAAAAGCCAATGGTTGGCTATCGTATTCATGAAATATTTTATGTACTTTGGTTCGATCACGATTTCACACTTTATGAACACTAACTAATCCTTTTTTATAGAAATAATCCTTGGGCACTGGAGTCATTGAATGGAAAAGCTCAATTATCGTGGCATTTATCAAAGTAACTCATTGAGTTGAATCAATCCCATTGAACGACTCCAGTGCCCATTACCCATTTATCCTATCCCATTGAATAACCACGGTGCCCATAAGCCTAATCTATAAATATTGAAATCGGCAGATCAAATCGTTTTGCAAGTTTTTGTATTTGTTCCAAACTTTAAACACTCACGCAAACTCGCCTCACCCAACTCATAAACCAGAAATCGTGCACCTTGCTCCGTTAAGATAAAGTCCAAACTAAAGTTTGGACTCCTAAAAGACGACCATTGAAGCAAATGTGCCGGTTGACTCCAATAGGCTATCAAGGAATGGGGTTGTCCCGACTTAACTCAAAAATATCAACGACGCTGTTGACATTGACGGTGTAAATACCGGCCGACAGGCCTACAACATTAAGGGGAATAACCCCTTCAAATGGTTTCATGACTTTGGTACAAACCTTACCAGTTTGACGGGCAGTTATAATTTTAACCCTCAAAGTGTCGCCGACTTTATCCTCAGTGATTTGATCAATTGTCGTACAATCATCTGGTAAACTACCTCTAGCGATAACGTTAACTTGTACCGGAAAATATTCAGGCATGATAATTTCAATACTTTCAAGCGCAGCTTCATTGGAAAGAGATTTTTCCATTTGAGGCGAAAACACCCATTTTTTGTCAACCGGTACCTCGTTCGGAAGTTTTTTTCCCATTTGAGGGGAAACCACTAAATTGTTTTCCAAATCCGTCGTGGGTGATGAACTCTGTTGATTACTTGATGAACAAGACAAAACTAACAATATCAGTAAAATCAAAATACTAGCCTTAACCTGATAACGAGTCAGGTAACACATATTATCTTTATTTATAAAAACCATGATTGCTCTCTTTTACACACATTTTGAAATCCCACTCCCCCCCGACAAGTGGCAAACTTACCTGAGCCAATTACCCGAAAACCTCCAACAAAAAATTAACCGCTTTAGAAGATGGCAAGATCAACATGCCTCATTATTTGGCAAATTACTTTTGCTTAAGGCTTTGTCTAAAGCGGGTTATCCTACCGATTGTCTTAATCGACTGCAATATGAGCCTAAATATAAGAGGCCCTTTATTGACAATACCGGTGATTTTAATATTTCACACTCAGGCGAGTACGTTGTTTGTGCTTTTTCTCATCAAGGGCGGATAGGAATAGATATTGAAAGAATAAGAACAACTCTCAAGGTGTCCAATTTCCAAGACTACATGACTCCCAAACAATGGACGGACATCACAACGCCACAGATATCTTCTGAAAAATTTTTCGATTACTGGACTATTAAGGAAAGTGTGATTAAAGTTGATGGGCGCGGATTATCCATTCCTTTGCAAGACATTCATACCGACGGGCATAAAGCCACGCTCCATGATGCCGTTTGGTTTCTAACAAAACTAGAAATTGATCCAAACTATGTTTGCCACCTTGCCACAAATTGGGAAAATCCGGCGATTGATTTGATAAAACTTGACTTTTTTTGAAATAGGAATGGGTAATAGGTAATAAAGATTTATCCTAAAGTTTGTATACACACCTCAGGGCACTTCGTTCCCCAGAGTTACACCGAGTTAAATTTAATTTTTAATTAAAATTCAAATACTTATTTTCTCCAAATTAAAAAAGCTCAATTTATGGCGGTGGTAAGTATAATGAAGACGCTGCGAGCCGTGGATTTTGATTCGTCTCTGTCCGCTGGGAACGATTGTAAAGAAGTTCCAGCCCACGTCCCGTCATGGGGGAATGATTCCTGAGCTTGCATCGGTACGTGTTTGCTGCCAGCCAGAGCCCAACAGCAGTGAAACCCTGAGCTTCGAGCCAATGTTTATTACCGCCAATTTTGTAACTCGTAGCGAAGTGACACTATTTGCGAATGCGAGGAATCAGGGTATTCAAGATTTCTCCGTACAAAAAAATGACAAGTGTCCCACCTTAAGTTGAAAACCCAATTTGAATTCTTTTGATTTCTCCCATTACCCGTTACCTATTACCCATTCCCTTTGAGAGACATGAAATGAGAATACCAAGCATTGATCTAAATCGCCGCGATTTTTTACTTAATGCACTGGCAACCCCGGCAACCGGCTTGGCTTTGCCAAATCAAGTTTGGGCAAAAAATGTGCTTGATGATGAGTCTGAAATCTTACAAATAGGCTATTTGCCCATTGCCGATGCCACCGCGTTATTAGTTGCTCATGCCTACGGCTATTTTGAACAAGAAGGCTTAAAAGTTGCACCGCCCACAAGGGTATCAAGTTGGGCACAGTTAGTCCGGTACTTTTTTATAGGTCAATTTAACCTAGTACATTTCCTCAAACCTATTCCTATTTGGTTACGCTACAATCATAAAATCCCGGTTAAAATCATGGCATGGGCGCATATTAATGGTTCCGCCATTGTGGTTGGAAAACATACGCATATTCAATCATTTAGCGATTTAGCCGGCAAACAGATTGCCGTACCTCATTGGTACTCTGTGCATAATATTTTGTTGCAACTAGCATTGCGACATGTCTTGCTTAAACCGGTACTTAAGCATAAAGATGAGCCATTAGCCAAAGATGAAGTCAATTTACGCTTGCTACCCCCGCCGGTGATGCCTGATGCCTTAATGGCAAGAACGATTGATGCTTATATTGTTGCTGAGCCGCTTAATGCGAAAGGTGAATGGGTGGCAGGCGCGAGAATGTTGCGTTTTACCGGTGATATTTGGAAAAACCATCCTTGTTGTGTGGTTTGCATGAATGAAAACACCGTGAAAGCGAAACCTTTGTTTACGCAAAAAGTGATAAATGCGATTGTCAGAGCGCAAGTGTATGCCCAACAAAATAAAGAAGAAGTGGCTCACACGCTGTCACAAGAAGGTAAAAACTATATTCCGGTTTCAGCTCAAGTACTTAAACACGCTATGCTCAGTTACGATACCCGAACTTATACGGGGGCTATTTTACATCAAGCGGCATGGGGCAATGGGCGTATTGACTTTTCACCATGGCCTTACCCTTCTGCGACTCGTTTTCTAGTAAAGGCGATGAAGCAAACTTTGGTAACAAGTAATACCACATTTTTGAAAGGGCTTGATCCTGAATTTGTGGTTAAAGATTTAGTGGATTATCATTTTGTAAAAGTGGCTATGGAAAAATATCTGGGTTGGGAAACAGCACCGGGGGTGGATGTCAATAATCCTTTTGGGCGGGAAGAAATCATCTCTATTTAAGGGAGGATGGGGGTATAAGGTAAACCTGAACGAAAAAAACCACTGCACAATAACTGTCCCCACACGGCTTTTCTGTTATTATACACACAGAAGGCACCTCGTTCCCCAGAAGGGCACCGAAAAAAAAGGTGTTTTTTATATATAAACGGCGAAAACTGAAGAAAAAAAGCTCAATCAATTTTATTTAAGTGGTTAAGTATATGTTGTTGTTAGAGCCTCAAAAAAACGGATAATGGCTAATAGGTAATCATGGCAATACCATGAGGAATAAGTGAATTTTAGGTTTTTTGGTAATGGCTTTTCATACCCTTAAATTTACATGTATAGTAAAGCTATTACCTATTACCCATTACCCGTTTTACAATTCCCTCATTATTTGAATAGACTTGTCCGTCATTTTTTAACCAAATAAAAACAATTAGTAAAACTCATCAAAGCCTTATTTTCGGACAACTCTAATATTAATGTTAAGGATAGGGTAGATTTTGAGCCAAACCTATCTGTGCATTGAAACACCTGTATAATACACACAATTTTAGAACTATATAACGCCTGAAGCTTGTGGCAGTTGCTTTAGCGACTTAAAAAGCCTTGTGGAGAAGTCAACTATGTCAGCACAAAAATACCGTTTGGTAACACGGAGTGATTTTGACGGATTGGTTTGCGCGGTGTTATTAAAAGAGCTGGATTTGATTGAGAACATTAAATTTGCCCACCCTAGGGATGTGCAATTAGGGATAGTTCCGATTGATGCCAATGATATTACCACCAATTTGCCGTATTCTCCGGGCGCTCATCTCGTCTTTGACCATCACAAAAGTGAAACCTACAGAATTTTAGAAAAAGAACGCCCTGACAATTACATTCTTGACCCCAATGCCCCATCAGCCGCTCGTGTGGTTTACAATTATTATGGTGGCAAGGATGCGTTCCCCAAAATCAGCGAGGAAATGATTATTGCGGTGGACAAGGCCGATTCTGCTCAATTTACTCGTGAAGAAATTTTGGCACCCCAAAATTGGGTGCTGCTCAACTATCTGATGGATCCCCGTACTGGCTTAGGGCGTTTTAAACATTTTCGTATTTCTAATTATGATTTGATGATGGTGCTGATTGATTACTGCAAAAAACACACCATTGATGAAATTTTAGAATTGCCCGATGTCAAAGAGCGTATTGACTTGTATTTTGAACACCAAAAAGCTTCAATGGAACAGATTGAAAAATGCACCAATGTGTACAAAAATTTGGTGGTGCTAGATTTGCGTAATGAAGAAGAAATCTTTACAACTAATCGTTTCGTCATTTACGCACTGTATCCAGAGTGCAATATTTCCATTCACGTTTTGTGGGGATTGCAAAAACAAAACACCGTGTTGGCAGTGGGCAAATCGATTGTTGAGCGTTCTTCCCAAATCAACATTGGTAAATTGATGTTGGAATATGGTGGCGGTGGGCATGAAGGCGCGGGGACTTGTCAAGTGCCCAACGATGATGCTGAGCAAATTTTGCAAGAACTTATTGATAGAATTACCGAGGGATAATTGGTTATTGGTGATTAGTCATTATGGCTTTCAACTATCAGTTTGACCATTTTAACGGGTACCCCAAAAGGGATGTATGGGTTTGATAAATTGTTCTTTGGTAAAAACTTTCGAGGTTTACCAAACCTCGAAGGTTTGACACAAAACTTTTCCAAGTATTAATACCCTCAAAGCGAGTACCCCAAAAAAAAGTGGCGGATTGGATAGTCGTGATGTTGATAATATCTAGCTACCATCTGAGGTTTGGAAGTTTTTCAGGTAGTCTCTACAAACCCATGGGGTTATTAAAAATCAATGGATTATATGGATGTGTGTTGTTCATTAGACTTGTCCCTAAATAAACGTAAATCATTGAAAACATTAGATATTAATAATTAATAAAATCAACGACTTAGCTTATTAAGGGACAAATATATTTTAAAGATCAGAATGACGGATTTTACGGATGAGGCATTAATCCTTAACTGATTGAGCTTCTTGCAAAACGTTCCCCAGGTTTTACCTGGGGCTATTCAAATTCAACCCCTACGGGGTTGCACCGGGTTTCACCAGGAGGATCGACAATCAACCCATCCTGCGGGGTTGCCCCTGGTTTCACCTGTGGCTATTTATTTTTAAACTCTCAACCCCGTAGGGGTTGAATTTGAATAGCCCCAGGTGTCAACCTGGGGTTTTGCAAGAGGCTCTGATTGAGAAACTTATTTATTGATTGTGAAATGTGCGTCATCTGCGTTTCGAGCTATTTTTCGCTATGGCAGGTTTCTCAACCATTTGCACCGGTTACCCACGTCCTTTCCCCTAGCATTACGATACCGGCTCCAGAAAATTTGTTTTCGGTAAAAACCTTATAAGGAAGGCATAGCGAAGCAGTTTGGCACCAAATTTTTTTTGGCAACTATACCAATTTCCAATTCGATACCAAAATTTTGTGTACAAAAACTTTGGCATCGAACCGACTATTTTTGTGCATAAAAAACTTGAAATTAGAAACCAAAATTACCGGGGGCTGTATGAAGGCTCGATCTTTAAGTTCAACGCCTTGGCAATATACTCCCAAGGCACCAATTTAAAGTTTTGGTTTTCTTCCGGATCAATATTCTTACCATCTTGAGCGACAAAAACACCATAAGGAAAAGCCTCGCCTAACGACACATTCACCACATCAATGCCATCCGTGTCATAAACGTTGTCGATATTTAATGTTTCATCAGCAACAATTTGAAATTTACCAAGATATTCATTATCGCCAGCGCGATTGTAAACTGTATAAGTATTATTACCCTGATTAGAGGCAATCAAATAACCCTCAGTTTCACTCGCATAATAGATTGCCAATCCTTCCACTTCTGGGGTTATATTGCCGTTTTTGTCAGTCGTATCAATAAGATAGCCAGCAGAACCACCATCTGGCTCCGCACTGAATTTCCAGATACCAACCCGTTCTTCCCCAAGATAAAAATGAGCTAGCGCATCATCTGCCACACAGCCTTCGACTTGCGAATTGACTTCAAAACTGCGTACACGGGTGGCATCGGCCAGCCCACTACCATTATCAAAGATTTCCCATTGCTCAACGGCTCCACTTTTGTCATTGATAAACACATAGTATTTGTCATATAACTTACTGTGGTACATGCACAGACCATAAGCAGCGTGTTTGAGCCCAATTCGAATAGTGCGGGCTGCGACATTCTCTAACATGCGAGAACCCGGATTGATTTTATAAAGGGCAATGCTATCGTTGCTGCGATTACTGGCTGCCACTATGGTAACGTTTTCACCGCCAAGGGAAAAATTATACTTAAGGTCAACATTATTCATATTACCATCAGCCAAATACTGGACTTCTTGGCCGGCTAAATCATAAACCCCAAGTCCTCCCTGTTTTTGCGTACCAAGGATGGTGCTTTTAGCCGGATCAAGCGGATGAACCCAGATGGCCGGATCGTCAGCCGCATCACCACTGGCGGGAACCGGTTTAGTTTCCACCGTTGCGGACACTTTTTTTAGCGCTGTTTTGTCAATATCGGCTGCAACCATGCGAAAACGTAGTGGCTCTGTTTGGGGTGTTACCAATTCAAATTGTACGTTTTGGTAGGTTTCATCTCCTATTGTGAGAGCTGGGAGATAGAGAATTTTTTTATTAGGATCATAGTAACTGAAGGAACCACTAATCGATGTGATACTGTCAAGCTCTAGGACGAGTTCACTACTTTCGATCTGGCGCAGTGTCGCTGAAAATGTCGAGTTTTCGGGTATCACAATCACTTGGGGCAAATTTAAAATACCTTGTTTGCTATCCAAACTGGGTGGCGATTGTTGTGCCCTTATTCTCGTTGCTACCCCCGTAAGGACAATCACTAGACTAAAAATTAAGAAAGCTCTCATTTTAAAAATACTCCATAATGGTATACACACAGAGGGCACAGAGTTGACACAGAGGAACACAGAGAAAAAATGCTTTTTTTATTGTTTGGGTTTATCAAAAAGTCAAATTTGTTCCCTTGCTCAGTATAAATAATACCTTCGCCAAAACGAATGGGTTATTAAGATAATTAATTTCAGTCAGTTATAAGTGAAGTACTGAATCTGCTATGGTTTAACGTCAAAATAATTTTTTATTAGAATATAATCATCATTGATTGTTTTTTTATTCGCTATCAGCAAAATTGCGAAGGTTCAGCACTGCCGCTATAGTTTGTAAGAATAATAATTTAAGAATGAAACCGTAAAGCGTTTTTTCAAGCTTTACGGTTTTGCCCTAAATATTTTTCTGAACGTCTATAATTGAGCTTTGGGTTAGTCATCAGGAATTGGTAATCGATATAAACACATTATCCAATCTTTGCCCCAGTTGGAGCGAAACTGTCAACTTTTGCGTAGAACCATGACATGCTCAAATCAAAGGTTCAAGATATGACGGTGCGAAATTTGGCGTGAACTTTTCAATTTAATCCCCCAATAGCCTTTTTTAGGGGGGTAAGACGATTCAAGGTTCCTTTTTTTCGGAATGACTGAACAAATACTAGAACTTTGAACGCCTAAAAAAATTTTACCTGCAAAAACCCACCAAAACACCTAAAAAAGTTAAACAGAAAAACATGGTGGGTGGGCTGTGTGTAATTCACCTGGGCGCGTTCCTATTTTCCGGGTAATCAATGTAACTCATTGATTTTACTAGGTGCCTTATGGGCACTTAAAATAAAGTCTTTTATAATCAATACTTCGGACAGTTTTTTATGCCTTTCGGTGAAGTGTTCATCGTTCCAACCTATTCAAGGTGAATAAAATCGCCAAGACTTTCCTTTTGACTAAGGAACGTGCATAAAATAACTTAGGAAACGTAAGGGTTGGAGCAACGGATTACCCCTTTGAGACTTCATATCATGTAGGGGCAATCCTTTCTCGGAATCCGTTTTTCTAGAAAAACTTTTGCCTCGAATATGGTTGCCCTAGTTGTATTATGCACGTTCCTAAGTTGTATTTAATTGTTCCATAATAAAATCGCGAAGAGTTTATGTAACTTAAGGAACATGAACTTAAAAAGCTGGACCATTGTTATAAATCAATGAATTATAAAAATGCACCGTTTTTTGGGAATGTACCCAATTCACCTTTGTTTTCATCTGGATTAGCAATGCGGCATTGGTACCCTACAAACCGCACAAACCGCACAGTTCAACAAATTTTAGAACGGTATTGGACGCAATATTCTTGTTAACCACGATACTCTATGATCAATTCTGTCATTTTACTTATTCTGCTCGGCATTGTGGCATGGTTTTGGTTTGATACGCAACGCAGTCAGGAAATTGCCAAAGCGATTTGCAAGCAAACGTGTGGACAGTTACATCTGCAATTATTAGATGACACGATTGCCTTGATGCGGGTGCGTTTAAAGCGCAATAGTCGTGGCAGGTTCAGTGTGCAAAGAACTTATCAATTTGAATTTTATGAACAAGGTAGCAACCGTCAGCAAGGGACCGTGATTATGCGTGGCATCACCTTAGAACTGTTAGAGATGCCAGGCCATATGAACCGGATTATTTCACCCGCCTAAGCACTGGTTTGGAACGGCGAGGGGGGGGGGGAGGCGAAGGTTCCGGCGAAGTTTCATCAGCTTCTTCATGTTGAAAAAACATCCCCTTGCCATTTTCTTTGGCATAAACTGCCATGATAGCCGCAGGTGGGACAAACACCGAAAAAGCACTGCCCGAAAATCGGGCACTGAAACTCACCCAATCATTATCTAATGTCAAACCCTGTACCGCCGTTGGTGAAATATTCAGGATAATTTGACCATTTTCGACATAATGACGAGGTACTTCGGCCTGTTCATGCTCAGCATCCACTAATAAATAAGGGGTAAATCCATTATCAACAATCCAATCATACAGGGCACGCAGTAAGTAAGGCCGCATTGAAGTCATGCACGCATCTCCCGTTCAATTTTGGTTAAGCTAGTTTGAAAGGCATCGCGATTGAATAAACGATCAGCGTAACTAAGCACAGGTTTCGCTTGCCGGGGCAATTCAATCGAGAATATTGGCAAACGCCACAATAAAGATCCAAGGTAGCAATCCATTAGTGAGTATTCGTCAGACATAAAATAGGATGTTTGTGCAAAGATAGGGGCTAACGAAGTCAAATTTTCTCGCATTTTTCGCCGGGCTGTCGCTGCTTTTCTTTTGTTGCTACCCCGTTGTAACACCTGAGCGTGGCTGTACAAATCACGTTGGACACGATAACGACAGAGGCGATTATTGGCACGAGAGACGGGATCGACAGGCATTAATGGCGGATGGGGAAAGCGTTCATCTAAATACTCAATGATAATTTGTGCTTCATACAAAACGACCTCACGATCAACAAAAGTGAGACTTTCATTATAAGGATTTAAGTTTGGTAAATCTTCTGGTTGGTTCTGGAAATTAATGATTTGGCATTCTAAGTGAATGTCTTTTTCTGCTAATACCAAGCGCACACAATGATTTTCTGGGCAAATCCCGTCTGAATAAAGTGTCATCATCAGTTATCAGTTATTAGTTATCAGTTCCTGAATAAAGTTTTTTGTGCACAAAAAACGTTAGCCTGGAAATCAGTTCGCCGCGAAAGTTTTTGTTCCGTAAAATCTGGAGCAAAGAAATCAGTTATCAGTTCTAGGCTAAAGTTGTTTGTGCACAAAAAACTTTAGCCTAAAAATCAGTTTTTAATTATCAGTGTGAGTTTATTGGACTACAGCAATTCCTGAACTCTATATATTCCTGAACAACTGATTGATAAGCACTGATTTCTAGGCTAAAGTTTCCTGTGCACAAAAAAAACTTTAGCCTGGAACTGATAACTATTCACTGATTAGGTAACTCCAAAAAATTAACATACCAGAATAACCAAATCACTTTTATCAACCCCGAAGGGGTTGAATGTGAATAGCCCTAGTACATCGTCAATGTTGTTTTGATGGGTAAAATTCGTGTTGTTGGGTTTCGCTACACTCTACACAACCTACATAACCCCTCAAAACAACCTTGACAGTGTACTAGTACATCGTCAATGTTGTTTTGATGGGTAAAATTCGTGTTGTTGGGTTTCGCTACACTCTACACAACCTACATAACCCCTCAAAACAACCTTGACAGTGTACTAGGTGCAACCTAGGGGAAAAATAAAACCTCCCGCTGGTATATTATTATTTGGGAGTTGCCTTAGTGGATATCCCGCCAATATTCTTTCTTCAAGGCATAGGCAAATCCCAAGAAGATGAAGAGAAAGACTATCACTTTCCACCCCAAATTGTGCCGTTCCAGTTTGGCAGGCTCACCAATATATTCAAGGAAGTTGACCAAATCACGCATTTCCTGTTTATATTGTTCGGCTTTTGCCTTGTCAGCCTCATTTACCAAAACCAGTTTTGTCTTTTCGTGCCCTTGTTCATCCGTAGAGTGAACCAATTTTTGCCAACCTTGCCGTTCCCACAACACATGAGGCATTCCAACATCCTTAAACACAAGGTTATTGACACCCCACGGGCGCGAATCATCTAAGTAAAAGGTTAGCAAATAGGTGTATAACCAATCGGTACCACGAGCACGGGCAATCACACTCAAATCAGGTGGTGTTACACCAAACCATTTTTCCGCATCATCTTTGTCCATTGCAATGGTCATGGTTTCACCGACTTTTTCGGCACTGAACATCAGGTTTGTGTTCAACTCTTCATCGTTCAGCCCCAAGTCTTTGCCAATGCGTTCAAAGCGAACATATTTTGCTGAATGACAACCCATGCAGTAATTAACCAACAATTTAGCACCCACTTGTAATGAGGCTTTGTCAGCAATGTCATTGTTGGCTGAAAGCAATTCAACGCCCCCAGATGCGAAAGCCATACTGGGTAATAATAAGGTTAAAACTAGAATCGTTCGTCTCATTAAGTCACCCTTTCTGGTACAGGTTTGGTTTGATCTATCTTGGAATACCACGGCATTAACAAGAAAAATGCAAAGTAGATGACGGAAAATAGTTGTGATAATAAAGTCCCAATTTTCGTGGGTGCTTGCATCCCCAAGTAGCACAACCCAAAAAAGCTGATGACGAATAAGAACAACGCCAATTTGAAAATCCACCCTTTATAACGAATGGATTTAACCGGACTACGATCCAGCCACGGCAGAAAGAACAAGACACCAATGGAGGCCCCCATCGCTATGACACCCATTAATTTATCAGGGACGGCACGCAAAATGGCATAAAACGGTGTGAAGTACCACAATGGCGCAATATGCTCCGGGGTTTTCATCGGATCAGCCGGGAAAAAGTTGTTGCCTTCAAGGAAATATCCATCCATTTCTGGGGCATAGAATATCACCCAAGAAAAGATAATCAGAAAAACAGCAACACCGACAATATCCTTCACCGTGTAATAGGGATGAAAGGGAATGCCATCTTTCGGGATACCCGTTTTTGGATCCTTGTTTTTCTTGATTTCAATACCATCGGGATTGTTAGAGCCGACTTCATGCAAGGCAAGAATATGCGCGGCTGCTAAAGCGAGCAAGATAAGCGGTACCAAAACCACATGGTAAACAAAAAAACGGTTTAAAGTGGCATCGGCAATCACATAATCACCGCGTATCCACACCGCTAAATCCTCACCAATGACGGGAATAGCACCAAATAGGGAAATAATGACTTGTGCGCCCCAGTAAGACATTTGCCCCCAAGGTAACAAATAGCCTAAAAAGGATTCAGCCATCAGGGCTAAATAAATAAACATGCCGATAATCCAGAGGAGTTCACGCGGTTTTCTATAAGAACCGTACATTAACGCTCTGAACATGTGCAGGTAAACCACGATAAAAAAGAACGAGGCCCCGGTTGAGTGCATATAGCGGATTAACCAACCATAGTCAACATCACGCATGATGTATTCGACGGTTCCAAACGCCAATTCGGCATCGGGTTTATAATTCACCGCCAGAAAAATGCCAGTGAGTATTTGCAATACCAGCATCATCAACGCCAACGAACCAAAGTAATACCAAAAATTAAAATTCTTCGGTGCGTAATAGTGCGCCAGATGCTCGTTCCACATTTTGGTTAAGGGAAAACGGGTATCTACCCATTCCAAACTGGCTGTCAGTATTTTATTCATTAGGTCACTCCTTCTTGAGGATCGACACCCACCAAAATACGGGTATCACTCAGGTAAGCATGGGGAGGAACTACCAGATTGGTCGGTGCCGGTACGCCTAGAAACACCCGCCCCGCTAAGTCAAAGAATGAACCATGGCACGGACAGAAAAAACCCCCTTTCCAATCACTACCCAAATCATGTGAATCTTTTTCTTTGACATAACTTGGCGAACAGCCTAAGTGTGTGCAAATGCCTATGACCACAAAATATTCAGGTTTAATGGAGCGGGCTGGATTTTGGGCATAACTTGGTTGCTGATCAACCTGTGAATCAGGATCACGCAATTTGGCCATCAACGTGGATAACTTCAAATCATCCAGATTTTTTTTGGTGCGCCTGACGACCCAAACCGGTTTACCGCGCCATTCATGGGTCACTTTTTGACCATACTCCAATTTACTAATATCAACTTCAATGGGCGCGCCGGCTGCCTGCGTTTTAGCACTCGGTTGCATAGACATGATAAAGGGCACCGACGCAAAGCCAGCCCCTATACCACCCACAACGGTTGTCGCCGTCACCAAAAAACGGCGTTTACTTTTATCTATGCCTTCCGTCATGTTCACAGTCCCAGCATTAGTGATGCCTTCGGTACTCATCTGAGTCATAATCTCCTTTTATTATAGATGGATTAAGTCAAGGTTTAGGATAACAAATTCCAACATAATTTTATTATAACACTCATTAATAAGTATTTTGGCAAAGATTTATTTTTGATGGAAAAACCGACTTTTCCTATTACTCGATGTTCAAGTTAGAATTTGTCAATAACGTGAGTTCGACTTTAATATCAATAACTTAAAAAAGTTGGGGTATATCAATAAGTTATCAACAAATTAGCCAATTTTCTCCTTGCGGATTTTGCCCTGTCATTCTTGATACATTTTGTGAACAAATCCTGGTTTTGAACAAATCGTTTTTTAATTAAAATACCCATTTCAATTAAATCAATGGGTTACGTTAAATCGGTATAAACTCCACAAATTGGCGGTTTCAGGCAAACGCAGGAATGATAATGTTCTTGAATAGCGAATAAGCCAATCCCATCATTATGGTATTTTACTTTATAACTCGACTATCAAGTTTTTGACGCTATTTAGCTTTGCAGCAATCACTTCCGGCAAGTGTTCAGACATGCAACTCACTGATTTTTAATTAAATGATAAATAATATTTAATTATAATATTTAATTGTAATTTTTAATTTTATTTAATTTTAAATCAATAAGTTACAAAAAACTTGATAGTCGAGTATAAGTGTTTGTAACTACTCAGCACCGAAGTGTGCGAATTATTATAGCCCGGGGCAACGCCCCAGGTGCAGGTGTTTATGATTTAAAGCCCTTTTTGGGCTTTTAGAAATTTTAAATCGCCCCGAAAGGGCTTGTTCGTTGTTATTTTGGTTCCTAGGGCGCGGCCCTGGGCTTTAATAAAGATTATAGCCTGGGGCAACGCCCCAGGTGCAGGTGTTTATGATTTAAAGCCCTTTCTGGGTTTTTAGAAATTTTAAATCGCCCCGAAAGGGCTTGTTCGTTGTTATTCTGGTTTTTAGGGCGCAGTTTTGGGCTTTAATAAAGTGCCCTTTCAGGGCTGAGTAGTTACAAGTGTTTTATTTAAAATTATTTTTTATAAGTGCTTGCAGTTTCATAAAAGCATTTGTCAAAGCCAGAAGCCATTAGATTTTAAATTGTTCGCTATTCGCGATTTAACTTTGATATGACCTGTTTATTAAGTGTAATGGTCAAATTGATGTTGAACACACACAGTTAGGTATTATTATTGCCACATTGCTAATCCACCAAATGGTGGATGACGCGCTACTAATTGGCCCTTACCAATACACTGTTCAAACCGATTCAATATCATCTTGACCATTACAGAATTGTTCATTAAGATTCATTAAGAATTGGGAATTGCCGGCTAAAAGACAACTCTAAAAATCATTAATACCTGCACCGCTTTTTAGGGGCTACCAAAAATATACACCTCACCCGCTTTTCAGAACGACCATAATTCGCAAATTAAGAATAACAAATTTTTATAACTCTCTGATTTAATCTCTTTAAATTCGCTATTCGTTATTCGCCATTTTTGATGAGTTTTGCAAGAGGCTCTATTGATAACCTATTGAACTTGAAGCTTTCATCCGTGTATACGCAGATGATTATCAATTCAATGAGTTATGGTGATAAAAATTTTTGGATCGCGATGTATTTAAAACGGCATCTACCAATTATCAAAGGATTATGAGAATATTAGTCCGTCAAGATTATAATAAAACTGGGTAAAGTGGGTATGTTTCAAATTAAAAAAATTGCTAAATCTGCTAAAATTAAAACTTTTAAAGTGTCCGTGTTTAACCTGGTTAAAATGATGGTAAAGGTGTACGGTGCGCCCTAAAGCACCGTGAAAATCCAATTCAAGAGAATCAAGTTACTTCAATAAACTTTTTCACTGATTTCAAGCACACTCTGTATATATATAGAGTTTATACCAACCCAACGTAACCCATTGATTTAATTTAAATTGAGATTAACCTTTCCAACCCATTGATTTAATTGAGATTAACCTTGACACAAATGTCATAAAATCAAGCACTTAAGATTAAATCAGTCTAATATTTTAGCCCACCCATGAGTTTAGTGAAAACCGCCAAAACGCAGGAAAACGTTTTGGCGGTTAATATTTTCAAAGACTCATGTAAATAAACACAGGTTCAGATCAATGTCACAGATAGGTGAGATACCCAGCCATCGCTATGAAAAACCAGGGTTTGCTGAGTTTTGGCAGTATTTTTTTAACGGACGGGTTTAAGAGTAATTTACATCCAAATGAACCAGTGCCCGTAAATAGGCCTAACTAAATATCAATGACTTACAAACTTTCCTCGTGTTTTCACAATGAAATCGTCAATCTTGATGTTCAAGTTTTTGATGTTATTTCAGTTTTGCGGCAATCAATTTTTGAGTGTTTATATATGCAACTTATTTTTAAGGAAATGAGTTTTTAGGGACCAAAAATTTGAAAATGGTTTACAAAAAAACTTGATCATCAAGTTAATAAGTTTCTGGCAAATGCTTTTATGAAACAGCAATCACTTATTAATAGACTTGCCTAGGCGTTTTTCTGACTTAACGAGCTAACATATTAATTTAATTGGATTTATTATATTTGGTCCTAAAATAAAATTTATTGTAAATCAATGATCTAACTATTAATTCAGACAGACTTATAGAAAAATTTTTTCCTAGCAGTTTGTCGAATAATACCGCTAAATCATTGTTTTATATAACATTGAGTATTTAGGCTTCATAAAAGCGTTAATAATAAATGAATTAGTTAATTAAGCTAACCGGCTGCTAGTAAAAACCTTAGAAAAAAGGCAACGCTATGCGGTAAGGGCAACTAAATCATTTCTGATTGTAACGGATGAAAGGGGAGGGCTTTGATGTGTGAATTGTAAATGATGAATTGTGTTCGCTTTATCAGTTTTTCTAGAAAAACTTCTATAGCGAATTGTGAATTAATTAATTCTTAAATAACTGATTGTTATTTTAAGATAAATCACTTGTCACAGCGGATTATTTACACTTTGGTTTTAATACATTTGACCTATGTACAGGACAAAAACGTGTTCAAGTCGTGATGCTATCGCTTTTTTTTGCGATAGTCTCACTCAAAAAAAAAATCAACTTTTTTCTCTGGGGAACGAAGGAGAACGAAGTGTTTTAAAGTGTGTATACGTCACTTTACCCTTCAAACAACAGAGTTTTTCTGGCACCTTATGATGTCCCCTAAACAAACTCACAACATCCAATGCGTAAGAAGAAAAAACATTCCCACAATCGTCCGGTTGAAACATGGCCGGCTAAGGCTGCCGACTTGTTAGCAAAAGGCCATTATAAAGAAGCTATTGAAGCCTATAAAAACCTATTAAAAAAAGAACAACGTGCAGAATGGCATGCCGCGTTGGCAAAAGCCTATTTATTACGCGCTCAAGCTTTGGCGAACAAAGATGTGTATAAAGAAGCCGCGGTGTTGTGGGAAAATCGGGCTAATCTGTGCGATGATAAAGAACTTATCGAACAATATATTTACTGGCTTATCCGCGCCGGTCGTTATGGCAGGGCTGCAGGCTTGTTAACGGAAACCTCCGAGCATCTGCCCCAGACTATGACACGGCAATTACAGGCCCAGTTTGGCGCATTACTGCTTGGGGGACATCAAGAGGTGGCAGCGGCCGTTCAGGAGGATGCCGTCTTACTTAAACAGTATGCCCTGATGAAGGCCGCATTAAAGGCTTATTATCAAGGAGATGATAAAGCCACCGAAGAATCTCTCAAACAAATTTCCTTCCGCTCTCCCTATCGGGATTTTCGCACCATTCTGAAGGCACTGCTTCTCATGGATTCGGATTCAAGCAGTGCCAGTCAGTTGTTGGAGAAAGTGCCTGAGAATTCACCGTATACCCATTTTGCCCAATTGATACGGATGGCAGGGCAAGACAGCGAAACGTTATTGGCTGAACTATCCAAACTAAGCCGTCACGAACAAGCCTTCATCGCCCACCTAAAGGGATGGAATAAAGCACAACTCAAAGTCATTTCCGCCTTGCAAACTGCTGCTAAACGAGACAACCATAAAGCACTTATGGAAGTTGTTACCGCCCACCGGCAGTCTTTGGGTGATCAGTACTGTCGTCAGTTTTGTCTGGCTTTATTGCCGAGTTATCCAGCAGGTATGAAATTCTATGAACAAGCGTTTGGCTTGCTATCGACATTTGAAAAAAATCGCATTATGGCCCTTAGCCATGAACAACAGAGTAATTCCTTGAGGGCAGAGAAACATTGGCGTTTGTGCGTCGATAGTCTCAAACAATACCGCAAAAAGGAAGACAATGCCCTAAAAGGGGCCTTAATTCTGCGCCATATAGTGGAACTCGTTGAAAAACGGGGTGACGCATTTGATGATGACGATGTGCCAAACGATTTGGCCGAAAGCTTACGCTTAGATCCAGAAGACAAAAAAAGTTATCTTAAATTAATTCAATGGTATAAGCACAACGACGAGCAAAAGAACTATAACCAATGGGTTGAAGAAGCCGTTAAGCAGTTTCCTAAAGAAAGTGAGGTATTATTGATAGCGATGGAAGCGGCAACCGGCCGAAAAGCTTTTAAAAAAGCGGCCGGATTTGCCAAAAATCTGTTAAACGTCGATCCTATTAATGTTAAGGCACGACAAATTGCACGATCTTCCCATATATCCCATGCGCGCAAATTAATAAAAACCAGTAAATATGAATTGGCTCGTAAAGAATTAGAACTAGCCGCACAACTGGAAAAAACGAGCAAGCCAAGTGGTGTGGTTCAAATTAATCAGGCTTTATTAGAATTACAAGCAGAGGGCTTTGTCAAACCCAAAACGAGAAGAAGAAAAGAGCAAAAATCCGCCATCTATGCAACTAAACCCAAAACCACGAGTCAAGTTGTACAAGCTACTGAGTTACTTAGAAAGGGCGTACAATTGGCAGGTGATGGTATGCTTGGGCAGTTTCGGGCGATAGTGGAAAGTAAGAGTCAAAGCCTTGAACCTGCCAACATCTTGTCTTTTTTGCCGGTACTCAAAAAAGACTATCTGCCCACTCAGCAAGAGGTGTTAGAACTGGTTAATCTGATCAACGCTTATTCTGAAGAAGGGCTCACTTTTCTCACTGAAGCGGTGGAACAAGTGAAAGTACCGTTTCAAAATGCCGTGAAACTTGACTTTTCTCAGGATGAGATGCTTAGTGTTTGTCAATGCCTAAAGAAGCAGGAACATAACGGGTTACTGAAAACCTATGCAGAACAGGGCCTCAAACGTTGGGCCGAACATCCGGCCTTTATTTTTTATCAAATCTATAGCAAAGCGAAGGGGACTCGCTGGCATATATCTATGCCGGATATGGATCGTCTTAAAGAAGCCGCTGAGAAAGCAGAACGGCAAGGCGATCAGCGCACTGGAATGATGATTATGGGATTTTTGAATCAGATTGGGGGAGGCATAGTGCCACCATTCTTTAATGTTCCTTCTGATGATGATGATTTTCCGTTTGATTTCCCTTTTGATAATGACGATATTGACAATCTTGAGGAACTGGAAATCGAATTAGAATCCTTAGAAAAAATGGATTTAGAGAACATGAACCCAGCAGAAGTGATTAAGATTATTAATCGCTTGGAAGACATGGGCATAGAAATACCTGATTTTGGTTTTCCCATCCCTCGCTTACCACGTAAGAAGAAACAGAAACGAACAAAACGATGAAAACGCCTTTTGATATTCTTAATGTCACCGAAAACGCAACAGATGAAACCATTAAAAAGGCCTATCTACAGAAAGTGCGACAATATCCGCCGGAGCGAGCACCGGAGCAATTTCAAAGCATTCGTGCCGCTTTTGAAGCAATCAACACACGACACCAACGTTTAAAATACCAATTGTTTCACCATGAACCACCCGGCCTTAATGTCTTGTTAGAACGTTGCCTACAAACGGGCACACCGCAGAGGCCCACAGAAGAGTTATTCACTCAGGCCTTGAGCCAAAGCCTCAATAAAAAGTCCCTTGTTCAATCCCCCCATTGAAAACGAGAGGGAATGCGTAACCTTTAGCTGGAAACCCGTATAAAGCGAAACTTCGTTAAAATATTTATCTAAAAAACCACACAGCAGAAAAATTGAGTTGAAGCTTTAGCTGGAACCCCTTACCACCTATCAGTTTATAAAAAACGTTTTCAACACAGAGAACACAGAGTCCCACAGAGTTTCACAGAGATTTTCGTTGTCATGATGGCTCTGTGTGACTCTGTGTGACTCTGTGAACTCTGTGTAAAAAAAATTACAAACTGATAGGTGCTAAGGCTGGAACCCCTTTTCATGCCTTGACTTCTTTTTTCTGAAATTTGATAACACGCTGAAAATACTATAATGCTTGCTTTGCTATGCTTTGTACCCGTTTAATTGGTAGCCGTGTGCAATATAAAATAAATAATTAAGTACTATGGATGAATCCACCAAAGAAAGACTGATAGCGCAATTCCGCGCTTACTTAGACACTGACACAGTAGACGAAGAAACCCAACAAACTGATTTATTCTCCCTGTTCACCGAATTGGCAGCGTTACGCAATGAAGTCAAACTGGAATCACGCCAAGTGAAAAACGCGTTGGATTTATTCAAGGGAACCTTCGACACACTACAAGCTAGTAATGATCAATTGATCAATGAATTAGAGCATTGCCGTAGTGAGCAAAATCGCCAACTCCGCGAAAACACACGCACTCTTCTGTTAGCCTTTTTGGATGTGTATGATCGCCTAGATGCCGGTATGACAACTCTTAACAGCTACACTTCATCGTCATGGCGACACTTTTGTAAACGGGAAACTCGTCTCATTCGCGGATTGCAAGAAGGACAGGCAATGACACTGCGGCGGCTAGATAAACTGTTAGCCAGTTATGGGGTACACCCTTTGGATGTGTTGAACAAACCACTTGATCCTCACTGTATGCGAGCGGTTGAGGTTGACTCACAACCACAGATGACAAATGGAATAGTGACGGGCGAATTACGCAAAGGCTTTATGTGGAAGGAGGTGGTACTCCGCCCCGCTGAAGTCAAGGTCAATAAAATAATTAACCCTTGATAATACCTTCGCTAATGAAAGCGAATGGCGAATGGCTATGATATTGCAAAAATGTTTATGTAAAAAATCTATGTACAGGACAAAAAAGTGTTCAAGCCGTGATGCTATCGCTTTTTTGGCGATAGTATCACTCAAACCCTCGTGAAAAAGTTTGTGGTAATAGTATCACTCAAACCCTCGTGAAAAAGTTTGTGGTAATAGTATCACTCAAACCCTCGTGAAAAAGTTTGTGGCAATAGTCTCACTCAAACGATAGCGCAGGCGGTTATGGCTTCTTAATTTCGCAAAAGTGAGACATACGCCACAAAAAGCGATAGCATCACAAAATCAATTTAAAATCAATATGTTATAATTTTTGTCCTGTACATAGGTAAAAAATATCACGTTTTAATTGACAATGCGTGACAAGGAAATTTGGAACAGCCAATTTTTAACATTAACTCATTGTTTTTAAATGACTCTTTCATTTATGATCTATTCGCTATTCGCCTTATGTAAACGAATGTATTGAAAAAATTGGCGTTTTTTTGTGACTTAACGTCATTAAGAAATTTTCGCTAAAGGAATTGAGTTATCAGTGAAAGGTATTGAATAAAAACTTGAACATCAAGTGAAACGCTTTTCTACTTTTGAAATCCTCAATTTCTGAACTCTTGAAAACTGAAAAACTAAAGCTAAAGGTCAAGCAACATAATGAATGAAATCATTGTCGGTATCGACTTGGGCACCACAAACTCAGAAATTGCTATCGTAGAAAATGGCTTCGTTACTGTCATTGAAGATACAGGCAGTAAAATCATTCCTTCTTTTGTGGGAATTGGTGAAAATAATGATGTTTTGGTGGGGGAACCTGCCAAAAACCAATATGTGCTATACCCAGAACGCACTGTCAAGTCCATCAAACGCCAGATGGGGGAAGAAACCAAGGTGGAAATGGCCGGGCAAGCCTACACCCCCCAAGAAATTTCCGCCATTATCCTTAAGCACCTTAAGGGTATTGCTGAGGCCTATTTAGGTCAGCCGGTACACAAAGCGGTCATCACCGTTCCCGCCTATTTTTCCGACGCACAACGTCAAGCCACCCGCGAAGCCGGTGAAATCGCTGGGCTTTCAGTCGTCAGGATGATTAATGAACCTACCGCGGCGGCCCTGTCTTATGAGGCCGAACAGAAAGCGCGTAAACGCATTTTGGTGTACGACTTGGGGGGCGGTACTTTTGATGTGTCGGTGGTTAGCATTGAAGATGATGTGGTGGAGGTGATCGCCAGTCACGGTAATAACAAACTGGGCGGTGATGACTTTGACCAAAAAATCATCGATCACATTGTCAAACATCTCCAAGAAAAATCTGAGATAGATATTCAACCATCACGTAAGGCCATGGCGCGTATCAATCGGGCCGCCGAGGCTGCAAAACGGACATTGTCTGATCAACCTTTTGTGACGATTGAAGAGGAATACCTAGCAGAAAAAGAGGGTGCCCCGATTCACCTGTCTTTGGAATTAGCTCGTCATGACTATGAGGGCATGATTGCAGACTATATCGACGAAACTTTAGAAGCAGTACACATTGCCCTCAACGGTGCCAATCTCACCGCTTCTGATATTGATGAAACTCTACTGGTAGGGGGAAGTACTCGCACACCGCTCATCAGCCAACGCCTAAAAGAAGAATTTCGTAAACAACCACGTAGCGAGGTAGACCCCGACTTATGCGTTGCCACCGGGGCTGCTATTCAGGGCGCGATGATTGGCGGGCATGATGTCTCAGCCTCAGCCGTATTAGTTGATATTACCCCCTATACCTACGGCACCAGTGCCATCGGTGAACTCAACGGAGAGATGTACCCTTATAAGTACGTGCCCATCATCCATAAAAATAGTTCGCTTCCCCTGACTAAGACGGAAGTGTTCTACACCGTTATGGACAATCAAGACGCTGTGGAAGTGCGGATGTTTCAGGGAGAAGAACCTGATGCTTTGAACAATATTCCAATTGGTGAATTTATGGTGGAAGGCTTAAGTCAAGCATCATCGGGCAATCCGATTTTACTTGCTTTGGAACTTGATTTAAACGGCATATTGCATGTGTCTGCGGTGGAAAAAAAGACGGGGTTGCAAAAATCTATCGTCATCGACAACGCCTTCTCACGATTTGAAGATGCGGAAATGGAAGCTGCTAAAGAACGCATTCGAGAAATCTTTGGTGAAGAGGGCGACCGTGCTGAGATTATTGAGCATAAAACGGAGGCTGACAGTCACCATGCTGTTATCCAAGCCCGTGCGCTGGTAGAAAAGGCCGAGCGCATGTTAGATGATGCTTCCCCCGAAGATAGGGAAGACATGGTCAATACCATTGAAGTTATCAACGATGCTATCACCAAAGAAGATTACGCTGCATTGAAAGAACCAATGGATCAACTTTCTGACATTCTTTACTACTTGGAGTCGTGATGGAACGCTGTCCCGTTTGCAAAGCGCGTCTCAAACAAGACATACCTATCTGCCCCCGTTGTAGCACTGATCTGGCAATACCACTCAACATTGAACGTCAAGCTGAACGTTGGTGTTATCAATCACTTATGTTATTAGGTGCCGATCATTTGGGTGATGCAGTAGAAGCGTTAGAAAAATCCCTTCAATTAAAACGCGATCCACTCGCATTGGCATTGCGGGAGTTTATTCGCCGCTCTCAATTACACTAACTAAAGGGGAACGCTCCAAGGGGTTCGGCTCTACCGAGGCCTCCTTGGGTGGAGTGTTAATTTTCATGGCGGGTCATTTTTCCCTATGTACAGGACAAAAAAGTGTTCAAGCGGTGATGCTATCGCTTTTTTTGTGGCGTATGTATCACTAAAACAATAGCACTGGTTATTACAATGATATTTTGTAACTACTCAGCCCCAACGGGGCGAATTACTGATAGCCTGGGGCAACGCCCCAGGTGCTGAAAGGGTGCAAGTTCCTAGGAGGCTGTCCGATAACTCATTTTTTTGCAAAACGCAATTTTTTAACTTATTAATTTTTAACTTATTGATTAATAATGAATTAATTGTTATTAAAATGCTGGTATTGCTATTCTCGGACAGCCTCCTAGGACTACCCATTCAAGATACGGCTATTCAACATACCCGCATTGTTTAAGTGGATTATAAAACGAAAGTCTCAGTCATTTTTTTTCGTTTACCGTTTATCCGATAAAAATCACCATTTGTCTCATTTTCATCGTTTGTCAATTCAAAATAACCATTCGTCTAATAATTAGATACAATCTTAGAATATTAGAATATAGTTAATATTAAAGAGAGGAAAATAATCTTGAGCCACCTCACCGCCCTATATTTATATTTTTACAATGAAATTGAAATATCTATGGTGGGACAAGAGGGTTTAATTTCACCGTTTGTCAATTCAAAATGACCATTCGTCTAATAATTAAATACAATATTGTAATATTAGAATATAGTTAATATTAAAGAGAGGAAAATAATCTTGAGCCACCTCACCACCTATCTTAATAATTAAATACAATATTGTAATATTAGAATATAGTTAATAGAGATTATACCGATTTAATTTAAGTGCTTGATTTTATTAAATTAATTTATCAAAATGACAATATCAAATAAATCAATGAGTTACGTTAAATCGGTATAAACTCTAATATTAAAGAGAGGAAAATAATCTTGAGCCACCTCACCGCCCTATATTTATTTAGATTTTTACAATGAAATATCTATGGTGGGACACAAGAGGGTTTAATTTTGGCAACAGGATAGGAATACTCCATTTTCGTTTACCGTTTATCCGATAAAAATAACTACTTGTCTCATTTTTACCGTTTGTCAGTTCAAAATGACCATTCGTCTAATAATTAAATACAATCTTAGAATATTAGAATATAGTTAATATTAAAGAGAAGAAAATAATCTTGAGTCACCTCACCGCCTATCTTTTTTAGTTTTTACAATGAAATATCTATGGTGGGACACAAGAGGGTTTAATTTTGGCAACCAGATAGGAATATTTCTCATAGATTTTGTCATTGAAATTTGGAAGAGACTTTTGTATTTGAGAATATGGTCATCACGATTAATCCAAATCTAAATAGCTACTGAGACAGACATGGACAAAAACAGTGATGACATTCAGTATCAATATCAAGGGTTGACACATAGTCAACTATTTGTTGACAAATATTAACTAATAGTTTACTATGCTTACTATGAAATATTTACCAAGTAGAGAAGCATGTAAAATATTGAGCATACATCCAAATACACTAAGGCGTTATGCAAATAATGGAACAATTGAGTCTTTTAAAACCGAGTCAGGGCAGAGACGATACAATGTTGAAGCCTATCTTGGTTTGCAAAAAAAAGAAGTTACCATCTGTTATTGTCGTGTCTCCAGTCCAAAACAGCGAGATGACCTTGGAAGACAAGTCGAATTTATGCAATCAAAATATCCCAGTGCCGAAGTTGTCAAAGACATCGTTCGTTCCCTCAACTATAAGCGTAAAGGGGTGCGACTCGTTAACTGCGAAATGTTAGATAAATCAATTACTTCATTGTGATTGTTCTCCAACAATAAGCGGTAATATGTACTCACAAGAGTCATAAAATTCAAATTATGGTGGGGCAACTGACAGTCTATCAGACACCGCCCCCTCCCATGTCGGTTGGGGAGAAAGCGTTATCCGACTGGATGAAGATGGTAATTCATCTGGCCAGTGCAAGGATAAAAAGCCATACAAGGAGTCAGGCAAGCTTAACTTATATGGTGACGATTAGAAATGGTATAAGCCTCATAGCTTAAAGGACACACAGAGAGAGGGGCTGGAAATCCCTTTGTTCCAACCCGACCGTACCACAAAGCTCTCTGGGGTAGGGTACCACACCTAAATAGGTCATAGACATAGTTTGGAAACGAGGAAAACCAACGGCACCAAGGTACTGGCGGGATAGCCAGAGGTCTACAACCAATAGATAGCACCACCGCTGGGTAGGATTGAGTGGGAAGCAAAGGCTCTTTTGTAATGAAAGAGATATGCTGATTAACTCACTAAACTATTTTTGTAAACAACGTAAGTATAAGGTATTTGGAAACAAATTGAGTAGATTATCTTAACGATAAACAACATGAATACAGCACCAGATAAATTTATCGCGGATTGGAATGCAAAGGCGGGAGCTAATGTCCTACCTTTACCAATTCCAGAACATGGAGACTACAGGTTGCCAGACTGGGATTGGAGCAAACTAATCTGGGGTAAAATTGAAAAGCGACTGTTCAACCTTCAAAAGCGTATTTACAAAGCAACAAAAGCTGGTAATTTCAAAAAAGCAAAAAGCCTGACAAAGCTCCTACTCAGGTCAAGTTGTGCGGTGCTACTAGGGGTACGACGGGTTACTCAGGACAACCAGGGTAAACGGTCAGCGGGCATTGATAACTTTAAAGCTCTGACTCCTAAAGCGCGAGAAAAAATGGCGAAAAATCTCATGGTCTGGGCGCATAAAGGATGGAAAAACTACCAAGCAAAACCGGCCAAAAGGAAATACATTCCAAAGGCCAATGGCAAACTCAGGCCACTTGGCATCCCAACGCAAACAGACCGAGTTATACAGCAGGTTGTGAAGTCGGCAATAGAACCACATTATGAAGCAAAATTTGAATCATGTAGTTTTGGTTTCAGACCCGCTATGAGTTGTCATGATGCGATAGACTCGATATTCAAGACAACATACAGTAAACCAAAATGGGTTCTGGACGCAGACATAAAAGGATTTTTCGACAACCTAGACCATGAAGTTTTATTAAACTTAATCGATGAAACGGGAAAACCCCAGATAAGAGAATGGTTGAAAGCTGGATATGTCGATGATGGACATCTACACCGGACGGAAAAAGGGACACCACAGGGAGGAATTATATCTCCTCTGCTGGCAAATATTGCGCTAGATGGGATGGAAATAGACTTAAAAACCCATATCGCCAAGACTTGGAATAAAACCAAGGCTAACAAAGTCAAAGTCGTACGTTATGCTGATGACTTTGTGGTTATACATGAATCTAATGAAGTCATCACGGAATCCCAAAATTTTATAGAAAAATGGTTAGCAACTAGAGGGTTAGAATTAGCCCCTGAGAAGACCAAAATAGTAAACACCGGCGAGGGATTTGATTTTGTTGGTTTCAACATCAAATGGGAAAAAAACACATCCAAAGGGCACTATAAGCGTCAATTGATTAAAGAAGGAAAATACAAAGAGTACAAAATACAAATCAAACCGTCGGATAAGTCCATAAAGAAACATATAGAAGCCATTAATGAAATATTTAAATCGCATAAAGCCGCATCTCAAGACGACCTGATTAAACGATTGAACCCAGTCATTAGAGGATGGGCAAACTACTACCGACACGTCAGGGCAAGCGAAGCATTTAGCAAAGTGGATGATTACATTTGGATGAAGCTTGAAAAGTGGATTAGGAAAAAACATCCGAAGAAAAGCACTAAATGGCAAGTGGAGAAATATTTCAAAACCACAGCCAAAAGCAAATGGACGTTTGAGAGTGAAAACCAAAGTCTACACAAACATCATATGACGGGATGTCAAGTCGGGAGTTTTACAAAAGTCAAGGAAGGCAAATCGTACTACGATGGAGATACGGTGTACTGGACAAAACGACTGGCAAAGGGGTATGGGAACATACTCTCCAGTAAAGCTAAGCTTTTGAAGAAACAAAATGGTAAATGTCCAATATGTCAAATGACCTTCAAGGCAGAGGATTTAATAGAAAGTCATCACATAGTGGCAAAAGCCAGAGGAGGCAAGGACTGCTATAACAATCGTGCTTTGATTCACAAACATTGCCATGACCAGCTACATGCTCTGGATGCACAGAGCAACACAGAGAAAACCAAAAAAGAAAGGCATAATAGGAAAAATCTGTGATGTTGTTTTACGCAAGTAAAAATAATGGGATGCATAACCCCGATGGCTTAGACAAGCTATCGTTAGAGGAGCCGTATGAGGTGAAAATCTCACGTACGGTTTTGAAGACGAGCTGGCTATGGCGACATAGTCGGCTTAGTTTAACCTTAAATCCATACTGGAACGAGCAATGCGAGATGATAAACTCGAAATTGTGGTTGCCCATAAAGATCGCCTGGCAAGATTCGGATTTGAACTTATCGAATGGATTATCGAACAAAACGGTGGAAAAATCGTGGTTCTCAAGCAAACTCATTTATCCCCAGAACAAGAACTCACAACTGACTTACTCAGCATTCTTCACGTCTTCTCATGTCGAATGCATGGACTCCGAAATTATAAAAGCCAAGTCCGTCAAGCTTTATCCGAGCCAGAAGCAAAAAAAGACATTCAAGAAGTGGCATGATTGTAGTCGATATGTTTTTAATCAAACCATTGATTATATTCGTTCTTGTGTGAATTTTTCACCTTCTTGGATGGACATTAAGAAAGACTTACTGAAACAATTGCCCAAATGGTGTGATGACGTACCTTTTCAAGTAAAAGCGATTGCTGTTAAAGAATCACATCAAGCCTTTTGGAAGGCTAAAGGACACCCAAGCTTTAGAAGCCGTAAAGCACCAACGCAATCTTGTTATATTCCTAAATCTGCGGTTAAAGATACTGGAATTTACCCGCGTGTTTCTGGAAAAGAACTACGTTACGGCGAATCTTTGCCAGAATTACCATTAGATAGTCGTTTGATTTATCAATATAATGAATGGTTTTTGTCCGTACCCCATAAAATAATAACCCACGTAGCCGAGAACCAAGGGCGTGTGGTTGCTCTCGATCCGGGTGTACGGACATTCCAATCTTTTTATTCTGAAAATCTAGCTGGACACATTGGTTATGATGATTTTGGGCGTATTCAACGTCTTTGTTTTTATTTAGATGATTTAATTTCTCGCACAACTAAAGCGACAGGCAAAGCAAAGCGAGAAATGAAGAAGGCCCAAGGCAGAATTCGAGCGAAAATTAAGAACCTCGTCAAAGAAATTCACTTCAAAACAGCACGTTTTTTAGTTGATAACTTTGATGTCATTTTGTTACCTACGTTTGAAACCAGCCTTCTGGTTGGCAAGTCTCATCGCAAGCTTCGTTCAAAAACAGTTAGAGCTATGCTGACATGGGCACATTATCAGTTCAAAGTCAGGCTGAAGAACAAAGCTCTTGAGTTTGGTAAAAAAGTGATTGATGTTTGTGAAGCTTATACCAGCAAAACTGTTAGTTGGACTGGTGAAGTTAAGAACGTAGGCGGATCAAGAGTTATTAGATCAGGTGGTATTACACTTGATCGCGATCTAAATGGAGCGAGAGGGATCTTCATTAGATCATTGGTAGATTCACCCACTCTTATGAGTGCTATTGTTAACGTTTGTTAGCATAAAAGAATCGGCTGCTTAATCCTGGCAGACTCAAAGCATTTGTTAGGTACTGTATCCAGAACTAGACTAATGCAAAGAAGGTCCATTTTTATAAACACTGTTACGACAACCTACTCAAAGGAGGCTTAAAATGCTAACTACAAACTCAAAATATCGCAAGATAGCATTATCTCTTGCCATCATGGTATTCGGTAGCCCAGCTATGGCCGCTAATACCCACTGTGGTCCCGGGCCGCACTGGATAGATGATTGTCCGGGAGCTATAGACGTAGTTCCTGTCAAACTTAAGCTATATATAAGGACACCTTGTAATGACATGACTGCCGCACCTGTAACGGTTACCGGCCCAATCAAGGTAAAAAGAGAGAATGGGGTTCCAGGCATTCCAGCAATGGCTGGGCTTCAGGGGAATACGGCTCATGTCATTGATTATGAGGTCATTACCTTTAAAGCGAGTGGACACGGCATTACTCTCCGTGGTGGTAAAGAGCAAGGGGTCATTCCCTCATACGGTCGAATGACAGAACGAGCAGACGAGCCGACGGTGGCTGATAAGGTGGCTGATTACTTTTTTACACTTGATACCCCCATTGGTAGATTGCATATGAAGGAGACTTGTCGGATGAAGGGTTGGGCGGATAAGGTTCCGCCGCCTGCTTCTATTGTCTTGAAATATGATACGCATCCTTGCTCGAATACAATAGCGAACAAGTTGTATGATGACGAAGAACAAGAAGTGGGTTGTTTATTGTTAGGAGAACCTGAACCGACCGACCAACTTTACTATTTCAGTGCCGAGGCCAGCGATGGACAAATTACCTTACGTTGGGAAACGGATCCTAACATTGGTAGTGCAGGCTTTCACATCTGGCGGGCTCTAAAGAATGACGCGGGCGAATATGTCGATATTGTCCAAGTGACCGAACAACCGGTTCTCTCTCAAGGAAATTCCATGTCAGGTGCTTCTTATCTTTATGTGGACTCTGAAGGGATATTTGGAAACACCTACTATTACGCAATAGAAGAGGCTGAAGGTACTTATCTCACGGAATTCTTGGTATCAGCCACGGTATATTAGCCAATCATTGAGCACTTGTGCTGAGTATTGAACACATCTCAGTCACTTGACTCGTACAAACATAGATTTTAAATTAATGACAAACGATGTTTATTGTAGGGGTGACAGTATTTGTCACCCCTTTTTTTTGTGGATGGTATTGTTTTTGGAGTCCTTTGCTACAGCACAGTGTCCTAAAGCGGAAACTTTGGACTCCATGAAACAACTTCTTGGTCTGATTAATGAGTTGAAAGAGAGCGATTAATAAATTCAACCGCACGAGCAACCCCGTCTTCAGCCCGAATACGTTCACCTAATGCTGCCGCTCGTTCTTGCATCTTCTTATCAGTGACGGCCGTCGTGATAGCAGCCGTGAGCCGTTCCACTGAAAGCTTTTTGCGTGGAATCGGTTGAGGCCCAACACCCAAATCGGCCACACGTTGTCCCCAAAAAGGCTGGTCAAAAAAGAAAGGAACTACGATAGTTGGGATACCCGCTCGTAAGCTCGCCCCCGTTGTTCCGGCACCACCATGATGAACGATAGCGGCCATTCGGGGAAAAAGCCACTCGTGAGGTGCTGATTCAATTTTAAAGACATTGTCAGGTAAATCAGACTTTTTTAATCCTCCCCACCCCGTTAACAATAACCCACGTTGTTTAGTGCGAGCGAGTGCTTTTAAAACGATATCCGTTGTTTCTTCTGGATTGCGGTTAGTCATACTACCGAAGCCGACGTAAACAGGCGGTGAGCCAGCCTCCAAAAAATCAATTAACTCGTTAGGGGGTTGCCAATCTGCGGCATCATTCAAAAACCAGTAACCTGATACCTCAATATGATTGCCCCAGTCTGGCGGTTTAGAAACGACGCTAGGGCTGAAACCATAGAGCGTTAGAATAGAACGATACCGTTTAAAATAGTTCATGCCAAATGGAGGTAAATTCAACCGTTTCTGATGCCATTGATTGATTGCTGAACGATAAGGCAGCCATAACATAGTGTCGGGTATAATTTGTGTCAACCGGTTGAAGAAACCGCCTAAATTACGTTTAATTGGTGATAAAAAACTAGGAAAAGTGCTTGTTGGATGTTGGGGGTGTAAAAACGCGACCATATGCGGTACTTTAAAATTTTCAGCAATGGAAGGCGCAAAATAAAAAGCAAGCGTTGCGTGAATAATCGCATCTGTCTCCTGAGACGCTGCCCAACAATCATCTCCTAACTGTTGTATCATCGGATTCATTACCCGACGAAAATTTTGAGCAGCACTTACAAGATTACGACCACTTTTCAAGCCGACTTGACCCGCATCGCTGTCAAATACTTTTTTCATATCAAATTGTATTGGGAAAAAACCAAGCCCATGATTACAAATAAACGTTTCAAATGTGGCATTAGTAGCGATACATACCTCATAACCTACAGACTGTAAGCCCATGCCGAGAGCAATAAAAGGCTGCACATCACCACGAGAGCCAGGAGCTAAAATTGTAATTTTCATCAAGTGTGTTTCAAAAGTTAACAACGTTTCAGGAATGAACAATCTCGACAATTGCCAAAGTCCAAGGATTTAGCCAAATATCGATTGAGGCTAAACTCTAAAAATCCCTTTTTATATGCAATCCTTGTAGTTCTTGATAGCGGGAAAACAGAAATGCGTCCCTTGTAGTTGTTGGTCCGGAAAATAGGAATGCGCCCCTAGTACACTGTCAACTTAGTTTTGACGGGTAAAATACTTGGCTCAGGAGTCCAAACTTTAGTTTGGGCAGTTCTTTGAAAATCTTGAACTCCTTTTATCCGTCAATAGAACATTGACAGAGTACTAGGGACAACACTTTTGTGCCACAACCAAACAAGTGGCCTTTTATCTGAGCCAATAATTATCTCGAACATCATTTTGAACCAACCCCGAATGATAATTTCAAGACGGAGTCATAATACGGGGCAAATCGTCCCGTATCAGGGCCTTCAGCCCCCATGCTCTCTAACTCACCTATCTTTAGCGGGTGGTTGTTAAGTCAAAAACGATAACGAAGTTCCAAGAAGTAATTCCGTCCTGCTAGCGGCAAATCATTAGGAATAGTAACAATGTCACTTAAACCAGGCCCAGGGCTAGGTTCCCGGACATCAGCATCAACTAGGTTACGCACACCCACTGCAAAATTCCAATTTCCTTGTTTAATATCTTTGTAACGCAAGGTTAAATCCATGGTGGTGTAGTCATCAATGGGAGTTCTGTAATCACTGGGGGTTCGCTTGCGCTTTGCAATCCAATTCACTTGTGTATCAAGGTACCAATTGGGGTAAAGTAGCCAATCTGTACGTAGATACGCCGAATGTTGAGGTGCATTGCCGATATGATGGTCATTCTCATCAGTCGCCTTTTGGAAAGCATAATTAACCAGTAAACTGGATTTCGTAGTGGGTTTCCAGCGTGCTTCCAACTCAATACCATGGCCATCTTGCTTGCCGGCATTTTGTGCTGTAGCGGTGTTTCCACCAGCGTCAGGTATGAATAGGATTTTGTCAGTTGCGTCATAGTTGAACAAGTTCATTGCTAGGTGCAAATTATTGGTGGCGCGGTAGTCGAAAGCCAGTTCCCATGTTTTTATAGTTTCTGGTTTTAAATCAGGGTTACCTAATGTCAACGGGTTGTTAGCATTATAGAGATCAACAAAAGCGGGAGCACGAAAAGCACTGCCATATAAGAGTTTACTGGCAAAATCAGGAAACGGTTGCCATACAAGGGCTAGACGGGGATTGACAGTTTTGCCAAAATCGGAGTAATGATCGTAACGGAGTCCTGCAGTAAACTCCCAATCAGGGGCAAAGGACCACGTATCTTGTAAAGAAAGATACCACGCCTTACGCTCTCTTTCCTGAATAAAGGCTGCAGACGTATCACTCACATTTATAACCGGACTCCCTGGCGGCAAAGGAAGCCCCGTTGAAGGCTCAGTACCAAAATTTTTAGTTTCTGTACTTTTATAGAAATCACCTGTGTGATAACCGGTTCCTATCCTAATCAAATGTTTCATAAAACCAGAATAGAAACCCGAAGTATCAAAGCGAGTATGGCGTTCTGAAGTTCCAGGATTTCCAATAAACCCATCTGGATACGTACCTCCAAATGCGCCTGGCGGAAATAATCGGTGATCACGTTTTGCCTCAAATGCTGTATTGAAAACACTGAACTGCGCTGTAACATCCCAGTATCGAGTAAATTCTTGATTATGGTAAGTTAGGTCTGCGTTGATACGGTCAGCACTATGGTGACCGTTAGGATCCAGTGCGTGTGCCACGCCAGCACCAGTGCCCATGTTGCGTCGCCCTTGATAACCTGCACGCAGTTGCCAATTCCCCCGCAAAACATCCAAACGAATATCTACGTTGTCTCCTTGCAAGTTTACAGGACCAGGTGCCAGTGAAGCATTAGTATCGGGTGCGTTATCGTATGAAGTTTGTGCATCAGCATCGATAACTTCTCTCTGTCCGTCTGTTGTTTGATATTCTAAGGCTAAAGCCACATCAAACCCAGCCCACTGTTCGCCGTGTAGTATCCAAGCATCCCCCGTTGAAAAACTACCTGCTCGTACACCCATTTCAGTGCCATCAATATCTTCTTTGCTCTTAGTAATAATATTAATCACCCCACCAAAAGCATCAGCACCATACACTGCCGAACCTGGACCACGAATAACTTCAATACGGGCAATGGCATTAACCGGCATCCCACCCCAAACAAGACCGCGGTTTCCAGTATATACACTTGTGAGGGGAATACCATTAATCAGAACTAGCACCTCACGATTGTTATCTGAATACATTCCCCTGATAGTGTAAACAGGTTTGTAGCCCAAGGGTTCTCTTGCCATGTGTAGCCCCGGTACTGCTTCTAGTGCCTCATCAATGTCTCTGGCACCTATCGCTTCAATGTCTTGTGCGGTAATCACACTGGTTACCGACGGTGCACGAGCAATAGACTGCTTATCACCAGTGGCAATGGAGACGGTCCTCGCTTTAACCAACCCATCAAAGACATCAAAAACATCGTCAAGGGTCACCTCAACGTCAATTAAATCTTCAATATCTAAATCTTTTAAAAAGTCGATAGCTTCACGGCTATCATCCATTTCGTCCGCATGACAGGGGGAAATCGCTATGGTTAATAACAATGGAATTAATAATCTGACTAACATTTGGAATCTCATTTTTTCAAATATTTAGTGACTTGAACCGACCAAATTGTACTTGTTGTAAGTAAAGTAAGTACTTCCATTTGATGTTCAAGTTTTTTGTAAGCTGTTGATTCAAAATAAATAATCATGCTTAGTGTTCAAAAGAACCCATAAGTGCCCTGGACAGAAATTATTTGCCTGAGATATTTTTGAGAATCAAATACCTGAATAATTACGTTTAGGCACTTACCAGCCTTTTTATGATGGATATTGTTATTTTTAGGGAAAGTATCCGTTTGGCATGAGTTGATGGTACCCTCCTACAAAAAAGAAATCATCTACCCTAAACTGAGCCTTGTGCATTATCCCATTTCCGACGCAGCACCGGACCTTCATACTGCACACGGCTACAACGTAATGGAAAAAAGCTACCTTCTGGTTTGTCAAGGGCATCAATATAACAGGGCAGTATACCTGCCGTGAAACTTGGAACAACATAATAGTAATATTCGCGAGAACTAAGCCCTTGATCTGCCCCAAGTGCGGCTGCCAAGCCAGTGATGTTCATATATTTGCGCCAGCGTCCTTTGATTAGTATTTGTTCAATTTGAAACGCGAGTTTGACGTAATCTCCATCTGCAAAACCGAGAGAACTTGCGAGTTCCATGACCGGTCCAATACGTTCATCTTTTTGAGGGTTTATCGGACGACCATATCCAGGAATCCCTCGGTGTTTCTTCATTTCTGCTTGTACTAGTTCCTTCAAATTAGCACCCCCATCCAATTTTTTCTTAGTACGTAGCAAAAAATCAATGGCCCAAAGATTAACTCTATGACCCACCTGAACTCCCTCACAGGCCACAATCGCAGTACCGACCCCCTGAATACCTGTGCTCCTAACCGTACCAGCAAGTGCTGCAATACCATTAGCCCACAAACGTGGGTCTGGATAACTTATAGCAAGGACCCACATGCCTTCAAGCAATTTCAGAGATTTTTCCTCAAATATTCGCCCTGTAATACCGTAAAGCAGTAATCCTAGCCAGCTTATATCTTTCAAATCACGAAAAATTTCCTTACCTCGATAGATGACTTTACCTTCTTGTGGAAGCCATGCCCCCATTTTTGTTGGCCAATGGTCTTCAAATTCCAATAATACCTTATTCCCTGTCATTATTCATTCTCCATTGCTAGCCTCGGTGCATGACAATAGCTCCAAGCCATCCCTAAAAAAGGGATATTTTGCCATCCCGTATGATCGTTGTTCTAAAGCATGTACGGCAGCGCCTGGTAGACGCAAGATTAGGTAAAGCATTTCTGCCTGCTCCACATTCAACCCAATATCTACAAACGCAGCAGCTACCACACCGCTCATAGCCAGTGGACAGCCTGATATTGTTTCCAATTCAACACGGTGTTCTAACAACCATGGCAGGCTGTTTCCAACACTTACTTCGCTAAAGTACTGCAAGACTTGTTGTACTGGTGTAGAACAACTTACACCATGCGGATCAAACCCTGGTGGATGTTCTATGGGTTTCCACACATCTATCCGTTCCTCCTCGTGTGGGTGTTGGAGATATTCCTGCCATTTTGTTAGTTTATGACCGCAAGCATGCCAGTATTCCATTGCCACAATGATTTCCCTGCTTCCTTGCAAGTTGCCGCTACCAACGGCTAATGCTGCTAAGAGAGAGGCCGTGTTGGTAGCACTTCCAACGCTTGCGTTCATGGCCCCCCGCACACTATGATCACGGGGCCCCGGATTCGCGAGTGCCACTGCAAGTCCCTCCAACAAACGTGCTTGCGCTGGTGAAGGACGTTCCCCCATAAAAAGCAGATAAAGATATTCCGTCCAACTGGCCTTACCTAACAAATCGCCATAAACATCGTAGCCGTGACAATAGCAGGCTGCAGCCGCAAAGGGGTTATCGGGTTCGGCCTCTTCTTCCCAAATGCGGCTGTGAATGACCTCAGTTTTATTCTTGTCTTTTTCGCTCATTTTGACATCAGTGCTACTATTTTATCAATATTTTCAGGTGAAAATAAAAGGTTTCGGAAATCCGTCCATCATGAACGAAACATCAATGGTTTTTGGTACAGTATTACTCGATACCGCAGTTTTTATTTCTGGCTTTTTTAAAGCGGCCTAAAACCAACGGGTTAAACAAGATATCACGCTATGTAATGCATGTCAGGATGCTCGCTAACTTATTGATTTGTTAAAGCTCCTAAAAATAAACTCTAAAAAACTGCGGTATCGAGTATTAATAAATTTTTTATTATACACTTAACTTGACAATATTACATGTCAATAACCATACCGTTTTTCGTACAAGGTTCGCCTTGTACTCCTGGGTATCGCCATTTTCATACCAGGCGAACCTTGTACGCCTGATAATATGACATTGTCAAGTACTTGACAATGCCACATCTCAATAATCATACCGTTTTTCGTACAAGGTTCGCCTTGTACTCCTGGGTATCGCCATTTATTTGAGTACAAGCGAACGTACGCCTGATAATATGACATTGTCAAGTTAATAAAACACTTTAAACCTTCAAGGTTTCTAAAACCTCGAAGGTTTGGTTACGTCATTCTAAAGCCTTGGCACGCATCCCTATAGGGGGTACTTCTTCAGGGTCAACATGAATATCCAATAAGGTCGGGCGAATGCACGAACAAATCGCCTCAAAATCGATTTTATCGAAATCATTAGGATGCTTAATGGTGTAAGCATTAGCACCCATTGCCTTAGCCATTTGGCAAAAATCGACCGGGGGTATCTCATAGCCAACCGGTTCGGCCCCGGTCAAACGTTGTCCGTGCTTAACCATCCCAAGGGCTTGATCATTTAATATCACAAACACAACCGGTAATTGCTCGGCAATCGCAACGGTGATTTCCTGTCCGCTCATCAAAAAGCTGCCATCACCCGTGATACAGACGACCGGAAACTCAGGATTTCCCAAGGCCGTTCCAACAGCAGCACCGATGGCCCAGCCCATAGAAGCAAAGCCCATCGCCAAACGGTAGACACCCCCACCAGTATTGAAAAGATAGTGGGTTGTCCAAGAAAAACTATTGCCGGTGTCGGCAAGAAAACGGGTTTGAGGTGGAAAACGTAGTTTGAGCTCACACATCAAACGTTGCGGTTTGATGGGTGGCGACACATTCCGTTCCCGCCGATAGTTCTCCGGGTTTTGGATTTCAATATGGCGAGGCGCACACCGGTATTTTTCCACTAAACGGCGATCCGGAAATGGCAGTGTTGGGGCTGAAAGCTCTTCCGAACTATAGCTAGGACAAGGCATACCCGAACGCTTCATGGTATCAACCCGTGCAAATAAAAGCTCAAACACCGTTCCAATATGCCCACAAAGATGCAAACGGGCCATAGGGGAACGGGCAAAACTATTGCTGGAACTGTGGATATGCACGAGCTTGTTATTCATAACACCGGTGTCCCAACCATTGGTTGCCCATTCCCCCAACGTGGTGCCGATAGCCAATATAAGGTCAACGGATTCATCTACCAGCGCCTTACGGGCACTCTCATGTCCGGCAAAACCGAATACCCCACACGCCAGCGGGTGAAAAGGGTCAATACAAGATTTGCCTGTCGGTGTTGTAACAATAGGCGCACAAATCAGTTCCGCGAATTTGATGACTTCCTTGATTGCATCATGACAACCGCCGCCTATTAGCAAAACCACTTTACGCTGATTGCTCAAAACTTGGTGCAATTCCTGACATAGCATTTCCACCCCCCCAAAATCCACCAATGAGGGTTCACATAACGACTGTTCCAAATTGGAATAGGCGCGTTGATCTGTAGTCAGGGAACGAAAAATATCAAGTGGCACACTTATATGCGCAGGGCCTTTTGGTGATCGCATGGCAATCGTAATGGCCGCGATCAATTTTATTTCTAATTGTTCAGGGTGTGTCACCATCGTGTTGTAGCGGGTACAATGCTCAAACATGCCTACCGTACTTATAGCATCGGGGGATGATTCTTGAAAGGCCCCCCGGCCAAAGTTGGATAATGTCGTTTGTGCGGTAATCACCAGCATAGGAACCTGATCTGCATAAGCCGAAGCCACGCCGGTAATGAGATTGGTTGTCCCCGGCCCGGTGGTCGCACAGCACACCCCGATTTTGCCGGTTTCACGGGCATACCCATCGGCCATAAAAGCCGCCCCGCTTTCATGCCGGGCGACTACCGCACGAGGGCCACCCCTTCTTTCGCTGCGTGCCAAAGCGTCGTACAAGGGTTCAATAGCACCACCGGGAACACCAAACACATAATCCACCCCAATGTGTTCAAAATAATTGACCACTAAATCGCTTAATTCTATTTGTTCAGTCTCATTATCATCCTGAACACAAACATACGTTGGCAAAATAGAAGCCAGAGCGTGTGGTATTTGTGAATCCATAGTATTATTTTCCTAATCCAGTTGTAAATTAACCTGCTGGACGCAAAGCAAATTTTATAAACATAGTTTATCCCTCAATGGGTTAATCGGTGTATTGATATTTTTTATCTCATGTATAATCAATAACTCTATAAATTTTGCCAAACGCCGGTTAAGAATACAACTTTTTAAAAAAGTAGTCAAATCCTCCGCCTCGTTTCCAAGCACTGTGTTCAGCATTAATTATTAATAAGCGTTAGAACTAAATACCTATTACATTAACCCATACCCACCATTGCCTTATAACACAGCCGAGGGGCAGTTTTGACTTGATAGTTCTAGTACAGCAAACACTAAGTTCGTATAACATTAGAGTTGTCCGGAAATAAGCCTGACGCTGCTTTGCCCCTGAAAGGGGCTGACATACTAGCCTAGGGCAACGCCCTAGGATATCATTCAAT